>CAYUGW010000011.1:16306-20811 GCA_964444245.1 uncultured Blastocatellaceae bacterium
GTTTCCAATCCGTCGAATCGTGTTTCCAATCCGTCGAATCGTGTTTCCAATCCGTCAACTTTTTCTTCGACGTTTTTGACACCTATTTTCAGGTCATTAATTCCTTGAATAGCTGTTCCCATGAGTCTTGTTAATTCGGCAATATCTCTTTCAGACATTATATTAACTCCTTTGTGAAGATTTATTTTTGTGATTATAACTTAAATTTAAGTAGATGAAATATTTTTTTCTGCCGTTATTGTGAAATTATTTTAGCTAAAAGTAAAATATCGGATCTAAAGAATTTACTGAACACCGGATTTCACCGCTTCAACCGTTTTAGTTACTGCATTAACCGACAAATTCAAAACGCTTAAAAGGCTTCGGTCAATTATTTCTTCGCCCGTCAGGCGGTTGTGGTCGCCGCAAACGATGGTCAGATCATTGACCAAACCCGAACGCGGATTGTCTAATTTGCCGATGCTTAAAAGCGAAGAAATCAGAGAGCGTTTAGCGACAACGCCGTCGCCGGGAGAAAACAGTACTTTTTCGAGTTCTTCTTTCGTAACCTTCGTGCCGTCGGTTTTGGTAAAAGAATCGGCTTCAAATTCCGTCTTCCAGCGACCTTCCTTATCTTTATAAACAATCATTCCGTCAATCGTCGGTCGGCATTCCGAGCCGAGATAATACATCGGAACGGGATTTCTTCGCACCGGTTTGGCATTTAATGCGGCTTGCAATAATTTGGCACGCAGCAAAACCGCCTCAAAATATGCCTTTGCCTGCGCTTGCTCGTCTTCGCTGAAATGATCGGCAAAACCTTTATCTTCATAGACCAGCCAACCGTATTTTTTCCACGTTGCCGGATTATAAATATCAACTTTCAAAGGCTTTAAGTCTTCATCAAAAGCACGCGCCATTCCGTCGTGCGGAAGGAGCTGGTAGATCGAAGGAATCGTGAAAAGGTCGAATTTTGAAAGATTTCTGACAAACGGAAGATTTATTTTTCCCGAACCGAACAGCGAAAAACCGTTTTGCAAGGAATTGAGCGCGGGCAAAGAACCGCCGTTCGGCGTGGCAACCAGCATAATATTGTTGAAATATTTTTCGCCCGCCCAATCCGGTCGCATTCTCTTTGCGGACAAATCCGCCTTGCCGTACATCAGAGCGTAACGCGCGATCAAACCGCCCATCGAATGAGCGACAACATCGAATTTCAGATCGGGACGCTTTAATTTCGTGCGGAGTTCGTCAAGTTTTTTGAGCAGATTATGTGCATTTTCAACATTATCGAGCCGCCAATCGTAAGGAAAAACATAAAAAGTATCGGAAAAACCGTCTTCCGGCGGCGCATCTATTTTGCCTTCCGTGTAACCGTCTTTTTCCATTGATTCGAGAAATTTTTTGTAAATATCAATTTTCGGAGTGAATCGAATCAATTGAACTTCGCGCAGAATATCGCCCGGAATCAAGCCATCGCGGTTTTCCGAAAGTTTCGGCGAGATCGGCAGCCGCAGATCGTCTTCATCCTTTTTGCGCCTTAAGCTAAACCAGATTTTATCGCCCGTATTTTTGCTGACGAGTTCCGAACCGATCAAACCCGGAATAATGATCACGGGCAATCTGCCTTTTTTTTCCGGCGCAGCGGCGGCTGATTTTTCGGTTTCTTTCGGTTTTTCGTCCGGCGTTTCCTGTGCGGAAATATTGGAAATAAACAGCAGAACAAACAAAAACGCAGAATATTTAAAGTTTTTAGCAAATGATGACATAATTGACTCTCTTAAAAACGCCTGTTTATTCATTATTCACTTCCAAAATAATTGTCTCTTTCGGCGATTCAAGTTTGTATGTGATGCCGCGCCAGACTATTACGTTCGATTGAAAGGCGCAAAATCCATTATAAAAATAAAGCACGGATGAAAAAATCCAAAGCGTAATCTGCCAGAAAACACTTTGATCCAATTCTTTTTCGTAATTTTTCAAAACCAGTTTTACCGCCTTCAATCTAATCCAAGCCTTTGCCGCACCGAGCGCGAAAATTATTAATAATAATAAAAATGTCAGCCAAAAATTCCAGCCTGAAATAAAAAACAAAAGCAAAATTCCCGTCCAAAATGTGAGTGAAAAAAGAGCCGATCCGATAAATGAAGCCTTCCACAGATGCGGCGCATAAACCCGCGTAATTTTCATCTGGCGCGTTGTAAATTCGAGTAATTCGCGAAAACTGCAATCTTCGACTGTTGTCGTCAGGCAGTTCGGCACGAAATAAATCGGCAGATTCTCGTTCTTCATCGCCCGCGTTACGGCAAAATCGTCGGACAAAGTTCCGCGCCATTTTTCGCGCATTTCGATTTTTTTAAAGGTTTTGCGCCGAATTGCAGTCGAACCGCCCCAGCAAAAATTATTTTTCGCATTTGCGCCGAGAGCCGACGCAATCGAAGCATTCCAGACGGAGCGAAGCTGCGCCGGAAAACTGTTTTTTCGGGCAATAAACCAGCGATAACCGGTCGCGCAGCCGATTTTTTCGTCCTCTAAAGGCGCGACCAAACTTCCGAGCCAATTTTCTGCGGGACGCGCATCGGAATCGACAAAAACAAAAACCTCGCTTTCACCCGAAACTTCCAAAACCGCCCGGCGCAAATTATGAACTTTTTGTCCTTCATTCCTCGCTTTTCCGGCAATGACGAGCTTTGCGGGAATGGAATTTTCAAGAAAATTTTCAATCACCGAAACAGCCGCGTCCGATTCCGAATCAACGACAAAAATCACTTCATAAACCGGATAATTCTGGCGAAAAAGCGCGGCAATGTTTTCGCGTAAATTCTGGTCGAGTCCGCGGCACGGCACAAAAACGGAGGCGAAAGGCGCAAATTCGGATTTCGGTTTGGCGAGTTCGCGTTTGAAATACGCGAGATAATCAATGCCGCCGCGCAGAGATTTATAGCCGAGAAAAATCAGAATCGCGGCGAATAAGTAAAAAAGATACATTGATTTTTATTAAACATTTTTTGAAATAAAGAATAAACCACGAAGCCACACGAAGAAACACGAAAATTTTGTTTGATAAGTGGTGATTTTCAATCGAATACTGATTTTTGTCAAAAAACTTCGTGAAAACTTTGTGTGGCTTCGTGGTATATTCTTTCAAATAATGTCTATTCAGAAGAAGAATCAATCAAACTGCTGTGAACCGATAAAAACGGATTCAGATATTCAATCGTATTTCGGGTCGCGCCGCGATTTTTTCTCATTACGGCAAAAGCATTTTCGGCTAATTTAGCGCGTTTTTCGGTGTCTTGCAAAAGTTCATTTAAAACTTCCGAGAGCTTTTCGGCGGATTCCGATTCACTAAGTTCGGGCAGTTGTATAAGCGCGTCCTGTTTGAGAAAGTCTTTGACGATTGCCGCAAAATTCATCGTAAAAAAACCCGTAACAATCGGTTTTCGAGCAATTGCAGGCTCGAGAATGTTCTGTCCGCCGTGCGGAATCAGACTTCCGCCGACAAAAACGATTTCCGCCAGCGGCAAAACCGTACGCAGTTCGCCGATGCTGTCGAGCAAAATCACCTGCGTGTTTTTATCTTTCGGCGATGCTTTTTCAGAACGCCGCGCAAATTCAAAACCCGAATTTTTAATAAGGTCGGCGACCTTTTCAAATCTTTCGGGATGCCGCGGTACGAGAAGAAGACGCGGCGCGAGTGTTTTTGAATTTGCAGAAACCTTTTTAAATGCCTGCAAAATCAACTCTTCTTCCGGCGAATGGGTGCTTGCCGCAATAATCAAAGGCGCGTTTTCCGAAATATCGAAACGCTTTTTTAATTCATCGGTTAATTCAATATTCATTCCGTCAAGACTTTGATCGAATTTGATATTACCCGTAATTTTCACTTTATTCGTGCGGATTCCGAGTTTTTTTATGCGGTGCGCGTCGGCTTCATCCTGCATCAGTGCGAGCGTTATATGGTGAAAAACGCGCTGCATAAAATTCTTGATATACAGATAACGGTTAAAGGATTTTTCAGAAAGTCTGCCGTTGACGATAAAAACGCCCGCGCCGCTTTTGTTTGCTTCGCGCATAAAATTAAACCAGAGTTCGGTTTCCATCAATAAAACGATATTCGGTTTGATTTTATTGAGAACGCGGCGCACGGTAAATTGCCAGTCAAACGGAAAATAGAAAATCAAATCCGCCATTTCGCCGTAAAGTTTGTTTGCCAAATCCTGTCCGGTAGCGGTCGTCGTCGAAACGACCAGACGATAATTCGGATATTTTCTTAAAATTTCTTTAACGAGCGGGAAAGCGGCGTTCGTTTCGCCGACCGAAACGCAGTGAATCCACAAAACGGGACTTCCGTTTTTGCGAAATTCGGGTAAATTTCCGAGTCTTTGCCGAAAACCGGCGGCATATTTGCCTTTTCGCAAAGCGTCAAAGAGAAAAAGTGGGAGCATTAAACAAAAACCGAGAGTCAAGAGGAAGCTATACAAGAGATACATTTATCATCCTCACTGTGAAATTATATTTTTAAT
>CAYUGW010000012.1:0-20289 GCA_964444245.1 uncultured Blastocatellaceae bacterium
GAAAAAAGTTTGGAGTCCCGCCTTTAGGCGGCATCCGCGCTTCGAAGCGCGGCGGTAAAGCCGCCTAAAGGCGCGCGCTCCAAACACTCGAAAATTTAATTTACGGAGTAGTATATAGAGTTTGTTTAAATTTCGGTATTTTTTCAGTTATTGTTGCTTGCGGACTTACCGAAAATTTAACCGGACTCTAAAAAACCGGAATATCTTCCAATAACTGAAAACTAAAAAACTTGATAATTAGACGAAACCGTGAAAATCCTGTTAAGATTCATTTGTTCCGAAAGTTAAAAAAATAAGGCAGGAAATTAAAAATTGCGTGTAGCGGTTCTATCTGCGGAAGCGGTTCCATATTCAAAAACGGGCGGTTTGGGCGATGTTGCGGGTGCTTTGCCGAAGGCTCTGCGTGCGGTCGGCGTTGATGCTTTGCTGATTACTCCGTGTTACCGGCAGACCAAGGGCGAGCATCTGTGGCGCGTTGCGCTCGATGATCTGCGCGTTGATTGGCGCGGGCAGCAGTATCGGGCGAAGGTTTTTTATTCGGAAGCGAACGGTTCACCGACGTATCTGATCGATGCGCCGGAATATTTTCACCGCGATTCGATCTACGGCTACAGCGAAGATCACGAGCGTTTCGCCTTTTTTAATCACGCCGCAATGATTTTGCTAAAACGTTTCGGACGTGCGCCGGATATTGTTCATTTGAACGACTGGCACTGCGGTTTTGCGGCGGTTGAAATCGCTCATTTAAGATATTGGGATTCATTCTGGCGCAACACACGCACGGTTTTTTCGATACATAATCTCGCGTATCAGGGCGGTTTTGACGCGGGCGATCTTTGGAAATTCGGGTTCGGGAGCGAATTCGAGCGAAATTCGTTTATGTTTAACGGCTACGCTTCGGCGATGAAAGCCGGACTTTCGGCGAGCGATATGCTTTCGACCGTTTCACATCGGTATGCGCAGGAAATCCAAATGCCGGAAAACGGTTACGGTCTCGATTGGCTGCTTCGTTTGCGAAGAAATCGTCTGGTCGGCATTACGAACGGCGTTGATTACGACGTTTGGAATCCCGAAACCGACGCTGAAATCGAAACGCATTTCAATATGTATAACCTCGAAGGAAAACGGGAATGCAAACGCGCGCTACTTCGCGGGTTTCATCTGCCGGAAAATTCCGAAAGACCTGTTTTTGCCATAGTTACGCGCCTTACTTCGCAAAAGGGAATCGAACTGATTCAGCAAGTCGCTTCAGAACTGCTGGCAACCGGCGCATTATTCGTCGCACTCGGTTCGGGCGATAAAAATTACGAAAATTTTCTGCAAAAACTGCGCGATTACGCGCCGAACCAGGTCGGAATTTATATCGGTTACAGTGAAGCTCTGGCGCATAAAATCGAAGCCGGCGCGGATATGTTTCTGATGCCTTCGCGCTTCGAGCCGTGCGGGCTAAATCAAATGTATTCTTTGCGTTACGGAACCGTGCCGATTGTCCGCGCGGTCGGCGGTCTGGACGACACGGTGCAGAATTACGACCGCGTCAATAACAAAGGCAACGGTTTTAAGTTCAGAGCTTTCCGCGCCGACCGGTTTTTGGAAAAAATCTACGAAGCACTTTTCGCCTACGCCGAACCCGAAACCTGGCGCAGAATCCAGATCAACGGAATGAAAATCGATAATTCGTGGGAAAACGCGGCGCGAAATTATGTCAGGCTTTATCAAATGACAAAAAGTTAGATTTTCCCAAATTCAAAATTCAGGCAAAATTTGTTACTCTTTCATTTCGTGCTTTCAAAAAATGATCAAAGAAATCGTCAAAAAAATCATACCGAAATCTGTTTTGCAAAAGCGTCGGCAAAAAATCGCCGCGCGTGAGCAGCAGAAATTTGCCGATAAATCGGTTGCCGAAACATTCAGCGAAATCTACGAAAACAACGTCTGGGGCGGAAAGACAGGCGAATTTTATTCAGGCGAAGGTTCGCGCGGAAAATACGCCGAAGTTTACTCGAAAGCGGTTAAAAATTTTATCGCCGAAAACAATATAAAACGCGTTGTTGATCTGGGCTGCGGCGATTTTCAGGTTGCTTCGATGTTCGTGTCCGACGATATACATTACACGGGCTGCGACGTTGTGCCGCAGCTGATCGAGCATTTAAATATAACTTACGGCAGCGAAAACAGGGAATTCCGCCGCGCAAACATTGTCGAAGACGAACTCCCGACGGGCGATCTGTGTTTGATTCGCCAGGTTTTGCAGCATCTTTCAAACTCGGAAATAAAACAAATTCTGGATAACTGCAAGCATTTTAAATATTTAATAATTACCGAGCATTATCCGGATCCGAACGCCGAATTAGTCCCGAATCTCGACATTCCGCACGGACCCGATATGCGTCTGCATTACGATTCGGCGGTCGTTCTGGACAAACCGCCGTTTAACGCGAAAAACGTCGAACTGCTCGTCGAAACCGAAGCCGATGATGAAACGTGGATTAAGACATTTTTAATTACGCAGTAATACTTTGCTCAAAAAAAAGATAACTGTTAAGCAGGCGGTCTTTGACCGCCGGTGTTTGATAACAATCGAGATCGGCAGTCAAAGACCGCCTGCCTAACGGATAAGTATTTTAATTTTATATAAGCAATTCGGTATAAAAAGTTGGCTTATTGTCAGAAAAAACAACTGACAAATGACCACTGACAAATGACCACTAAATTTTATGATTATTGTAATTATCGGCGCACAATGGGGCGACGAAGGAAAAGGAAAAGTTGTTGATCTGCTTGCCGACCGTTTCGACATCGTCGCGCGTTATCAAGGCGGACACAATGCCGGACACAGCGTTTATGTCGGCGATAAAGCGTTTGTTTTAAGGCTTTTGCCGTCAGGTATCATACACGAAGGCAAAACCTGCGTTCTCGGCAACGGAATGGTCATCGATCCGAAGGCGTTTTTTGAAGAAGTCGATCAAATGATCGAGCAGGGAATCGAGATCACGCCCGAAAGATTAAAAGTTTCGAGCCGCGCTCATCTTATTATGCCGTATCACCGCGCCCTCGATCACACTTCGGAAGAGCGTCTCGGCAATGAAAAGATCGGCACGACTCTGCGCGGAATCGGTCCCGCGTATGAAGACAAAGCCGGACGGCGCGGCATCAGAGTTTCCGACGCGCTCGTTCCCGAACTTTTGAAATCGAGAATCGAACGAAATCTGGCGGAAGCAAACCGCCTGATCGTGCTTTACGGACGCGAACCGCTTCGCTCGGATGAGATTTTTGAAGAAATCTCCGCGCTTGCTGAACGCTTAAGACCTTTTGTTACAGAAACTTCGCATTTTCTTTCGGAAGCCAAAAAAGCGAATAAAAAAATTCTGCTCGAAGGCGCGCAAGCGACTCTGCTCGACGTAGATCACGGAACATATCCGTATGTCACTTCTTCTAACCCGACCGCCGGTGGCGCGGCAGTCGGCGCGGGAATTCCGCCGCATCACATTTCGGGCGTGTTGGGAATCGTACGAACTTACGCAACACGCGTCGGCGAAGGACCTTTTCCGACCGAAATGCTTGCCGAAGAAGAAGAAACGGCGAATCTGATCCGCACACGCGGCAACGAATTCGGTTCGGTCACGAAACGCCCGCGCCGCTGCGGTTGGTTCGACGCGGTAGCGACGCGCTACGCCGCCGAACTTAACGGTTTTAATTCGATGGCTCTGACGAAAATTGACGTTCTCGACGCGCTCGACGAAATAAAGGTCTGCGTCGGTTATGAAATCGAAGGCAAAAGAATTGACACATTTCCGGCGGTTTCGCTCGATCTCAAAAAAATCAAACCCGTTTACGAAACTCTCGCAGGATGGAAATCCGAGACTCTGGGAATTACAAAACTCGAAGATTTGCCCGTAAATGCTCGTAAATATGTAGATTTCCTGTCCGAATCGGTCGGCGTGGAAATCGGTTTGATCTCAACCGGACCCGAACGCGATCAGACGATTATTCTGCAGGATTCGGTGATGGAAGGCTGGTTCAAATAAAAAGTTTGATTTCCAACTTGATTTTATTTGATAAGATTATTAAAATCTAAAATTTCGCTGATAAAGATTAGCGAAACGATTTTTCAAGATGTGGTCCGATAGCTCAGTCGGTAGAGCAAATGGCTTTTAACCATTGGGTCGGAGGTTCGAGTCCTCCTCGGATCACCATTAAAATCAATAAGTTAGGGCAACCAATGCGGTTGCCCTTTTCTTGTTTGTGTGCCAATAGTGTCCCAAGGTTATAATTTTTACTTTCCAGACATCATTTTTTCCATTTTATTTATTGCGTCTTTCTGCATTGTCTGTAAAACGTGGCTGTATGTGTCCAAAGTTTATCGGGCTTTCACCTGCGGACAAAAGCAAAGTAGCCGTTGTATGCCTAAGATCGTAAAGGCGGATTTTCGGCAAAATCGCAATGCTGAAATGCGTCAATCCATCTTTTCAAAAGTTCTTTTGAGTTTTTCATTTAAATTTATTTCAAGTGGTAAAAGTCAGTTTTCCAATAAATTTCACAGATTGTTTGTGCTGAATTTACCATCTCTTTCGAAGTGAAAAAATCGAAAATCCATTTTTTATTTTTTGGACGGCTCAATTTTAGTTTAATTATTGATTTATAAGCAGTAAAAAATATGTTACAACCTTTATATTTTAATGCTTAGTAAAAAAGATTAAATAATATGTTCCACTTTGTAATATTTCGATTTAGCCGTCCGCGGGCGGCGATATTATTCCCCGCTTCGCCGCCCCCGATTTGCATCGTGGGGAAAATTAAAAAGTTCTTTCAAGTGGCTCTGAAACCACGACATATATTTTGTATGTCGCCATTTTCAATGGCTTTTATTTGCCATTTATCTTTTCCCACATCTGGCGAAGTGGGCGGCGAAGCGGGGAATAATATCGTCGGCTTCACCGACTAAGAATTTAATTTATTAAGTGGAGCATGTTATTTAATTTCATTTACTTAGATAAATTTTCAACTTAAGGTAATGTTCCTAAAAATGCAAAATTTGACAAGTAAACTCAAAACCGGCTTTTCGGTGTCCGATATTTGGGGCGGTTTGGCATCATCTACTATGCTTTTGCCGCAATCTATGGCTTTCGGGGTGGCACTTTTAGCTCCGCACGGCGTTTCAGCCGCCATTGGAGCAATGGCTGGTCTTTTATGTGCGATCGCTTTGTCAATGGCTTCGGGTATCTCCGGCGGAACACGAGGTTTGGTCAGTTCGCCGACCCCGCCGATGTTTATTTTGCTCGGCAGTGCCCTGGGTTTGATTGCCGGAAATATCGGGGAAGGAAATATCCTGACGGCATTGATCGTACTGGTCGTTCTGACCGGAATTATCCAAATAATTATCGGAGCTTCCGGCGGCGGCAGATTGATAAAATTTATTCCTTATTCGGTCGTCGTCGGATTTCTCAGCGGCGCGGCAATATTGATGCTTATTTCACAAATCGCTCCCCTTTCAGCCGGAAACAATCAGTTAAACTCATCATTTATGTTCGCAATTCCGTGGCTGACGGCGTTTGTTACGTTCGCCATCACCTTTTTAGCTCCGCGTCTGACCAAAAAAATTCCGGCAACCCTTTTGGGATTGATCGGCGGAACCGGTTTTTTTCATATTCTGACATTTTTTGTTTCCAGCCCGATTCCTTCAAACTGGGTAATCGGGAAATTACCCGCGCTTAGCTCGATAAATCCCGGCTTCGATCTTTCCCTTATCGGCTCTCTGCCCTGGGGAATGTTGATCGTTGCGGCGCTGGCATCGGCAGTTTTAGCATCGCTCAACACACTCTTGACCTCGGTTGTCGCCGATGTTGCTACCGAAACCCGCCATAATGCCCGCAAAGAATTAATCGGACAAGGATTCGGTCATATTATCAGCGGATTGACGGGCGGAATAGCCGGCGCGGGAACTGCCGGAGCCACGATTCTGGCAATAAAAAGCGGCGGGCGACGTTGGGTCGGTGTCTTTACGAGTTTATCGCTGCTTGCATTAGTCGCCGTCGGAGGAACTCTAACCGCGCTTCTGCCGATCGCCGTCCTTGCCGGAATTATCATTCGCGTGGGTTTCGGAATGTTCGAAACGGACATCTTCAAATGGCTGACCCGCAGCGAATCACGTACCGATGCGATCATCGCCATCTTAGTAACTTCCGTAACAGTGATCTATGATCTGATGATCGCCGTCGGTCTGGGTGTTTTGATTGCAATAATTATGTATCTCCGCAATCAGATCAAAGAATCGGTCATTCATCGCCGTTTTTTCGGTTCGGAATTTCATTCGGTCAAACAAAGACCCAAAGATCAGCGGTTAATTCTAAAAGAACATGGCGACCGAATCGTCATCTGCGAATTAAAAGGCGATCTGTTCTTTGCTAAAGCCGACAGCTTATTTGAAGAGCTGGAGCCTTTTTTCGGACGGGCTAAATGGTTAATACTTCAAATGAAAAGGGTTCGCCGGGTGGATCTGACCGGAGCAAAAATTCTGCAGCAGCTTGTCGAGCGGATTCATAAAGAGGGCGGAGAGATAATTTTTTGCGAGGTGCATGAGAAGATCGGTCTCGGACAAGATGTCGGGAAATCGCTTCTTGAAACCGGCTATACCGCCGTAGATGTCGGTGTGCGGACATTTATCGGGCTTGATGAAGCATTGGAATATGCCGAAAATTCATTGTTGAAATCGGAAAATGTCGGACTCGATCCGTCTGCCGGCAAACGCGATCTGAGTTTGTTTGATATTTTTTCGGATATGGATGCTTCTTTACTTTCCAAACTGAAAGAACGTTTAAAATTTCAGAAATTCAAAAAGGACGAATTGATCTTTCAGGAAGGAGATTTCGGAGCGGAACTATTTTTCGTATTAGAAGGCGAGATTGATATTCGGCTCGATACATCCGAGAGTCATTATAAGCGTCTGGCAAATTATCCGCCCGGAACAGTTTTCGGAGAAATCGCCTTTCTCAATCCGGGCGAAAGAACATCCGATGCCGTCGCCGTCAAAGATAGCGAACTGGCTAGTTTGCATCAGGATGATTTTCACGAATTATCGAAGGAATATCCGAAAGCGGCAATCGGATTATTGTATGGTCTGAGCCTGCGTCAGAGCGAATCCCTGCGCTGGTCGGCTCAGGAAATACAACGCCTCGGCGAATGGTAAAAAGAAAAAAACTGTAGAAAACAAAATCGTTCAAGATCTACAGTTCTTTAAAATTGAAAATGCTCATTAATTCGAGGCGGCGAGAATTTTTGTCTGATTCTCCATTATTTTTTCTTGATTCGCAATAATTCGGTCAAGTTTTTCTTGATTGCTCGTAATATTTGCCTGATTCTCCAGGATTTTATCGAGTTTGTCTTGATTACCGGCAATATTTGCCTGATTTTCCAAAATCTTATCGAGTTTATCCTGATTACCCGCGATTTTTCCCTGATTCTCCAAAACTCTGTCAAGTTTACCTTGATTGGCAATGATTGACTGTTGATTTTCTATAATCGTTTTCTGATTAGCCAAAATCTCTTCTTGCATACTTTTAGTCTCCTTTAGTTGATGTAGATGTAGGATTCGTATTATGACTTAACTTAAATTTTTTTCAACCAAAATATCTTCGCCATAGGGCAAACGCATCTAAATTAATAAATTGCGTATAGAAGTCAAAGTTAATAAAAATCAGGCTTTAGAATTCTTTTTAAGCACGAGACTAAAATTTATTAATAGAATTTTGACTAAAAATCGTTACTTTTTTACTACCTTTATGTAGCTGAATTATTGCGAACATTCATAAACCCTTTATTTTCAGTAAAATTTAGATGCGTTTGCCCTAATCTTCGCCAGTAATGCCTCAATAAAAAGTTACAAAGGTTGTTTCAATAAAACGCCTTGATTGAAAATTAAAGACTTACGGATTTTAAATAAACAAAAAAGTAGTTCCATAACTTATAGTCGAGGCATTACTAATTTTCCGCGTCCGCCTTGGCAGATGCGGATTTCGCTTCGCCGGAAGAAGATTTACTTTCCATTAATAAATTCAGCAAAAAAGAGTTGTAAAAATTTGTCGCCGCCATTTGATGCGGAAGCAAAACCTGATCTGCGGCTAAGCCTTTTAGGAATTCATAATCCAACTCATTTATTGCCGTCAAAAATATCTTTCCTTTATAACCTTCCCGATGGAGCGATTTTACCAGTTGTTTCGAACTTTCCACATCTATCACCGTGCTGACAATACATTTCGAATCACGAAACGGAATATGATCTAATAATTCAGGGTCTTCGATATCGCCGTAAATTATATCCTTACCGCTTTCCTGCCGCGATTTGACAACCGACGGATCGAAGTCAACGCCCAGATAATTGATCGTCGGATGATCGTCGAGCATTTCTGCCAGACGCTTTCCGAATCGTCCCAAACCGATAATAATCACGTCATAGTCCGTTTTTTCATCATCAAAATGATCGGCTTCACGATACGGATTTTTTCTTTGGAAAACGCTGAGAACCGGCGCGAGAACTTCGTAAATCTGATGCGAATAGATAATCAGATAAGTTGACAGTCCGATTGTGATCAGTCCGACGAGCGTGATCAAACCGACGGTTTGTTCGTTAATATGTCCGACCGCCAATCCTAATCCGGCGAAGATAAGGGAAAATTCGCTGATTTGAGCAACAGTCAAACCCGCCAGAAACGAAGTTCTTTTTCTGTAACCCATCGCGCCCATAATGATCAGAACGATAATCGGATTGCCGACAAGGACGAAAAGCGAAAAGATGATGGCGGGAAGAACCTGTCCGCCGATAATCGAAAGGTCAAGATCCGCACCCAGACTGACAAAAAAGAAAAGCAGCAGAAAATCCCGCAAACTGACCAGACGGCTGCTGATCACGTCCTTAAAATCAGAAGAAGCGAGGCTTACGCCGGCGAGAAATGCTCCGACTTCGCCGCTAAAACCCATCAATTCTCCGGCGGAAGCCAAAGTGACCGCCCACGCGATTGCAAAAAGAGTCAGCATTTCCTGAGATTTCGCGAGAAAAAAACTCAGACGCGGAATAATCCAGCGCATAGCGATCAGAGTAACCGCCAGAAGAACACCGCCGGAGAGAAGTGTTTTTACAATATCATTCGTCAGTGAAGCGTTTTCGCTCTGCCGCATCGCCGACAAAATAATCATCACCAAAATGACAACGATGTCTTGCACGATCAGAAATCCGATGGCGATCTGCCCGTGCAGCGAGTCAATTTCCTTTTTGTCGGACAGCAGTTTGACGATGATGATCGTGCTGGAAAACGTCAGTGCGACGGCGATATAAAAACTGTGCAGCCAAGAAAACCCCAGAGCCAGCCCGATCAAATATCCGAACAGGGAAGTAAAGATAACCTGTCCGAGTCCGGTCATCAGCGCGATTTTGCCGCTCGATTTGATGATTCTCAAATCGAGTTTCAGACCGACGATAAATAATAAAATGGCGATACCGATCTCAGCCAGCAGATGAATATTGTCTTTGGATTTGACAATATCTAAAACGGACGGTCCGACCAGAATGCCGAGCGCGATGAACATCACGATCAGCGGCTGTCTTAAAAATTGCCCGAGCGCACCCAGCAGAGCCGCCAAAAATAAGATAATGGCAAACTCGTAAAACGGGTTTTCGGATATTAAAGATAACCAATTCATCGCGAATTATTTTATGGATTTGTTTTATTCTGCACTAATGCGACGCGACTGTAAATTTCCGCCGCGCCCCAAGTAATCAGCACGACCACAGTGACGATTAACAAAACCTGCGCGTCGAGCATCGTCAATCCGAGCAATTCTCTTAAAAACGGCACAAAAATCGTCAGAATCTGCAGCACTACTCCGAACCAGACCGCCAGATGAAGCACGAGATTGAAACGCGGAATCACGGTCAGATGCCGCGCCGGATAAGCAAAGAAAAGCTGCGCGATCGATTCAAACAGAAATACAGCCGTGCGGATAACGGCAACGCCGTAACCGAAAAGCGGCAGAATAACGAGCAGTGCGCCGCCCGCCGCGGCTTTGATGATGCCCGTAAAAATAATAAAAGAAAGCGAAACGCGGTCAAGCAGCGGCGAATTCGGATTGCGCGGCGATTGCCGCATCACGCCGTCGTTTTTGTCAAGTCCGAGCGCGAGCGCGGGCGGACCGTCGGCGATAATGTTGATCCACAAAAGCTGAACCGCCGTCAGCGGCAGTAGAAGCCCTCCGCCCACGTCCTGCAAGCCGAGCATAAATGAACCGATTGAACCGCCGACAACCAAAAGAACCAATGCCAGATTGGTCGAAAACAAAAAGCGTATAAATTTTTGGATGTTTTCGTAAATGCTCCGTCCTTCTTCGATTGCCGCGACGATGGTCGCAAAATTATCGTCCAAAAGAACCAGATCGGCGACTTCACGAGAAACGTCGCTGCCGCGCTCTCCCATCGCCACGCCGACATCCGAACGCTTGAGCGCGGGCGCATCATTCACGCCGTCGCCCGTTACCGCAACGACTTCCTTATTCGCTTGGAGGGCTTCGACCAGACGCAGTTTGTGTTCCGGCGCGACACGGGCAAATACGTTAGTGTTTTTGACGGCTTCGCGCAAAGCCTCGTCGCTGTAATTTTCAACATCGAATCCCGTCAGTACGCGGCTCGGCGGAATACCGACTTCATCCGCGACGGCAAGCGCGGTCGCCGGATGATCGCCCGTAATCATTACCACACGGATTCCGGCTTCCTGCGCCTGTCTGATCGCTTCGGGAACTTCGGCACGCGGCGGATCCCACAGCAGAATCAAACCGCCGAAATGAATTTCCGTATCGCCTTCGCCTGTCCGCCAGCCGAGCGCGAGAATGCGGAAACCTTCCGCCGCGTAGCCTTCGGCTTTTTCTTCCCAGTTTTGCTTTTCATTTTCAGAAAGAATGCTTTGCTTGATAATTACTTCCGGTGCACCCTTCAGATAACTCATCTGTTTGTCGCCTTCTTCGACGGTAACGCGCATAAATTTATGTTTGCTGTCGAAGGGAAGGACAGATTTTCTGGGGAATTTTTCAACTTCCGCCAGAATGTCAACGCCGCGTTTTTGGGCGTATTCGAGCAGCGCGATTTCCAAAGGATCGCCGACACCCGCGCCGAGTTCCGCGTCATTCACAAGAACCATCGCCCGCAAAGCCTGATTTATTTCAGGGCTGTCAACGTCTTTGACGAACATTTTATTTTCCGTCAAAGTTCCGGTTTTATCGGTCGCAATCACCGTCACCGAACCGAGCGCTTCGACCGCGCTCAAACGGCGGACGACCGCTTTGCGCTTTGCCATCCTTTCCACACCGAGCGAAAGCGTCAGAGTTAAAACCGCCGGCAAACCTTCGGGAACTGCCGCTACGGCGAGCGCGACGGCAAACAGCAAAACGTGTCCGATGCGTTCGATGCCTTCGATATAAAGACCGCTGGCGACCATAAAAACCGCCAGAACCAAAATCGCGTAAGCGATCTGCCGCCCGAAAACGTCAAGACGGCGTTCGAGCGGCGTTTTTCCGGCTTCGATGCCGCCGATCATCACCGCCAGTTTGCCCATCGCGCTTTTTTCGCCCGTGCGCGTAACGAGCGCGTAAGATTTGCCGCGCACGAGCAGCGTGCCGCTGAAAATCTCGCCCGTGTCGCCTTTATCAACCGGCACGGATTCGCCTGTCAGAATTGATTCGTCGATCATCACGCCCTGCGCTTCGACCAGTTCGCCGTCCGCCGGAACGCGGTCGCCCGCTTCGATGCGGATAATATCGCCGGGAACGATCTCGGCACTCGGCAGATGAACAATGTGTTTGTCGCGCAGAACCCAAACGAGCGGCGCGGCGAGCGCGTTCAGACGGGCAAGAGCGGCTTCCGCCTTGCCTTCCTGATAAACGCCCAAGCCGGAATTGATCAGCAAAATCAAACCGATTGCCAGCGATTCAACCGGAACACCGCTCGCGCCTTCGATGATCCAGATCACGCAATCCACAACCAGCGCGAACATCAAAATATAGATCAGAGGACTTTGAAACTGCCGCAAAAACCGCCGCCAGAGCGGCGTTTGTTTTTTTTCGGGAAGCGCGTTGCGACCGAACTTTTCCAGCCGCGATTGCGCCTCATCAGTTGATAATCCTTGTAGTGTCATACCTTTTTTCTAATTTAGAAAGCTATGGACGAACAACCTCGACCGAGCAGTGAGCGCGGACGGCGATCGACGACGAAACGCTGCCGATCAAGAGGCGTTCGATCCGGCTTTTCCCCTTCGCGCCGACGAAAATACAATCCGCGCTCCGCTTTTTCGCCTCATCAATTAAAAGATGTATCGGGTCCTGATCTTTGATCACCGAAACGGTCTTAAAACCGACTCGCTCAAATTTGCTTAGTGCCTGCTCAACGTTTTTTTCGGCTTTTCTGTATTCTTCATAATAAAAAGCTGAATGAGCGCGGGTGGAAGGCAAATCGAAACGCTTTAGCGGTATCACATAATCCATAGCGGAAACCAGATAAACTTCGCAGCCAGCCGCCCAATTCCGTTTGATAATCGAATCAACAACAGATTCCGCGCCGTACGAGCCGTCCACGCCGACGATCAATCGCGCCGGTTTGTCTTCTGCGCCGGCGGATTCTGCGGTTTGCCGGGCAATCCGAACCGAGCAGAGCGCGTTGTGAACCAGCGATTGCGCGACGCTACCTAAAAAGAAACGTCCGAGCGAGCCGCGGCTCTGCGAACCGACAACGATCAAATCAGGCTTCCATTCGTCCGCTTTCGTCAATAAAATCTCGGACGGCGAGCCGACAGCGCCGTCGGACTGAATTTCCCATTCGGGAAAGCTTAATTTTAATTTTTCCGCGCCTTCGGCGGCAATCTCACGCGCCTGTTTTCTGCCCGTCACAGACTCGTCGGCAAAACTCGTTTCGACACCGCCGTAGCTGAGAGGCATCCTGATCCACATTTCCGAAATAGTCGCCACGAATACCTCAGCCTTAGAGGGCAACCCGGCGCGCGTCAGATCGTCGAGCGCGGAGTCGGCGTATTCCGAGCCGTCGTAACCGATTAAAATTTTAAATTTTGCCGTCATAATTAACGCTTCTTTTACATACGAGAATTTTCCTACCGGATAACTTCGACCGAACACCCGGCTTTCGCCGCTATCGCCGATGAAACGCTCCCGAGCAAAAATCGCTTAAAACGCCCCATACCCTGTGCGCCGACAAATATGCAGTCCGCCTCCCAGTCTTTTGCCTCGCGGATGATAATACCGCGCGCTTCGCCCCAGCGGATAAATTGTTTGGAACTCAGTCCGGCTGATTTCAGGATTTCCGCCGGCGTTTCAATGACTCTTTTGATCCATTCCTTTGCCGCCGGAGAATCTTCTTTACCTTCCGGCACATAATCAATCAAACTCACTTCGGGTCTTGAAAACGGATTGTCGTCCGCCGTGATGATTCTGAACTCGGTGCCGTGCGACCATTTGCGGCTGGCAACCGTTTTGACCGCCTTTTCCGAGCATTTCGAGCCGTCAACGGCGATCAAAATGCGTATCGGCACATCTTTTCGATTATCGCGCAAACGGGCGACGCGCACCGGGAAGCGGGCTTCGTGCAGAATCTTTTGCGACACACTGCCTAAAATCGCCCGCCCGATAGCAGATCTGCCTTGCGAACCGACGACGATCAGATCGGGATGCCATTCGTCAGACTTTTCGATAATTTCCCAAGCCGGTTTTCCCGTACGCGTTTCCGCGCTGACGCTCCACGCCGGAAATAATGCCCGAAGACGTGTCGCCCCGTCTTCGGCAAGTTGCTGAACTTTTTCCAACGCCTCGGCAATATAACTATGCACGGCATCCAAACTTTCGCGCGTCGGCTTTTCAGCATCATTCGGCAAATCATTAAAACTCTCCGGTGTTTCCCAAGCGTCGGTTACGCTGAAAACAATCGCTTCCGTTTCCTCGGGCAATCCGGCAAATTTCAAATCCTCGATTGCGTCATTGGCGCAATCCGAACCGTCGTATCCAATCAAAATTTTCATATTTTAACTCCATTTACTAAAATAAACTATTAATACGGGAAGGCAAAACTCGTTCCAACGCAGAACGCTTTAAGTATCCGGTCGTCAAGTTTAAAGCGGAAATATGTTGGTCGAATCACCCGCCGGGTTTTCGAGCATTCCGTTTTGGCTTCTGATTTCAATTTCCGCAACGGCTTCTCAGATCAGTTTTATTCTGGGCGGAAACAACATCAAAACTCACTGCAATCCGCCGCAGACCGACAGCGAAATGCCGAAGGAAACAGCCGTCGTATTGAAAAAAAAATTCCGCACCGGACCGCGAAAATATTCGCGGTCTGGCAGATGTGTTAATTTCTTCAGAAACAATCAGTCTCTCATAATTCAAAGAAAGAATCATTTTCACCATATTTGCCGGAATTTAGAAAAAAGTAAAAACAGTTGTATAGTAAACGACGGAAAAAGTAAAAATGAAAAATTTCTTTGCAAAATGTTTGTTCTTAAATTATTCTTTGTGAAAAATAAATTTTCGTTCATTTTTTATCATATAATTTTTTTTACTTCTATAAAGCAGTAATTCGGCAAACTTGCCGGAATCATATCCCGAACATTCGCGCCCCTTCAATAATTATCGGATTATGAAAACAAATTCGTCTGTCATTAAACTTATTCTTGGCTTGATTTTGCTTGCGTTTTTTGCGGCAGCGGGGTTTGCGCAAAATGCGGAAAAAGCCGGTTTGGAAAAAGATTTTCCGGTTTTGTCAAAGCGCGCCGAAGCCGAAGCCGCCGATTTTGTGATGGCGATTGACCGTTCCGGTTCGATGCGCGGATTTTGGGCGGAAGTCAAAAACAGCCTGATCGCTTTTTTGGACTCCGTGCCGGACGGCGATTATGTTTCGGTTTTGGCATTCGGAGTCGGCGCGGAAAATCTGGTTACGCCGCGACCGCTCAATGCGGAAACGCGGCGCGAATTGATCCGCGAGATTTCCGCGCTCGAAGAACCGAAAGACGGCTGGACGGACATCGGCAAGGGTTTGGAAAAAACTCTCGACGAACTGAATCGTCCGAACGGCAATCGTTTGAAATTCGTTTTTCTTTTCACCGATTTCGCCCACGATCCGCCGCGCGACAGCGCGTTTCACGGCAAAAGCAATCCGACCGACGACGTCTGGCAGCAGCTTGCAAGCCGCCGCGCCAATGAACAATCGAAAAATATTATTCAATCATTTGCGCTTCTGCTTCCGCTCGATGCCAGCGTCGGGCGCGATTTGAAATTGGGCAAAGCCGTCTTTCCGGCACTTGAACAGATCAATGTTTCCAGAGGAACTCTACTTCCGTGGTTTGAACGACGCAAAGCGGAGATCGCCCGCCAAAAGCTGCAAAGCGTGGTCGGCGAAGCCGTTGAGCGTCCGCCTTTGAAATTCCGCGCGATTGCTGAAAAGGGCGGAAAACTCTTTGCCGAGTTTGATTTGGATAAAGACAGAATCGTCGAAACGCGCGAGTTCAATTCGGTCAAAATTGAAAATATTAATTTCGGCGCACTGGCTGATCGACTTACGGCAGAAAGTGAAACGCCGCAAAAATTTGCGGTCGAAAACGCGGAAAATCCGGTTATTTCCGTGCCGCTCGCCCGCATAAACGATTTAAATTCGTTTTGGGCTTGGAGCGAAACGGCGGAAATTTCATTTGAATTAAAAGCCGTGCAGATGCTCGAACCGGCAGACGAGATCAAGCGTCTGAATCTGTCGCCCGCGCCGGAATTTGCGGTAAATGTAAGCGAAGCAGAGGTTTCGGCAAGCGGCGGTTATTTGGCTCTGTGGCACGTTTTGGCGGCGGTTTTTCTTGTTCTGATCATTTTGTTTTTTATTTTGCGGCGTTTTCGCCCGGAATATCTGAGCGGAAGTATCAGCGTTATCGGCGAAGTTCCGCAAACTTTGCGAAAATCCGAAAAACGGCAGGTTTTCGAAGTCGGCAGCACCGATGAGAAGAAAGGAATCGTCGTTGAAAACGCCGGTTGGACGCTGATTTTCGAAGCGTTCGCGCCGCCGAAAAGACCGCGCGGCATTTACGTCAGCGTAAAAGGCAATCCGACTTCGGCGGTTTTAAAACTAAAAGGAAAGGAAACGATTCTGGGCGAAAGACCGACTCCGATTTCACGCGGGGCGGAAATTGAAATCGAAAATACGCAAATCTGGTTTAATTAAACCGGCTTTGCAAAATTTCGATTATTCAACTTAAAATTTTGAATTAGAAAAAGCGAGGAGAGCTTGGCAAATTATGGCAAACAAAGGAATTTTTATCGGTTTAGGCGGTTCGGGCGTAAAAACGCTCGCTCATCTCAAAGCAAAACTCCGGCAAGCGGCGGCGAATCGCCAGGAATTTGAAGAATCGTGCCGTTTTATCTTTGTAGATACGGATGAAAAGGACACGCGCAGAATGAACAATTTGTATCGGGCGCAGTTTGACGACGATCTGATCGATGCAACGGAGCGAATCGAACTCGGGCGCGTAAATCCTCTGGCAAGTTATCTTAACGCAAAATCGAACGTCGAAAAAGGAAACGGCAACAGCATTGAAAAACGGCTGGTCGAGGTTATAGACGCGCGCGGCACGGCGACTCTGAAAAACGAAAGACTCGTCGAAGGCGCAAGCGCGAATCGCCAGCAGGGACGCATCGCCGTTTCGAGAGAATCCGATACAATTAGCGTCGCGGTCGGCAATGCGATTCGTTATTTGAGCAATCTCAGCCGCGACGCGTCCGACAGTCATCGTATCTTAATTTATCTGGTAACAGGAACTTGCGGCGGAACGGGCAGTTCGTCTTTTCTCGACATCGCTTATTTGATAGATCGTCAATACAAATTGATGCGGCAGGACGGCGATCCGAAAATCCGCGCCGTTTTATTTATGCCGAACTGGTTTATCGAACGCTACCAACAGGATAATGCGGCGAGCGGCGTGATCGAAAATTTCCGGCTCAATTCCCACGCTTTTTCCGACGAACTCGATTTTTTCCTGCGCGATCATTATCACAACCGCAACCTTGCCGGCTCGGGCGAAAAATTTTCCGCCGTCTGCATCGATCCGACCGTTGACAACGGAATCGTCGAGGCGAACAAAAAATGGAAGGTTTTCAGCTACGGCATCTGCATTGACAGTACGACCGAAAACGGCGCGTCTTTGACCGACGAGCAGATGTATAAAAACACCGCCGAAATGCTTTTCTATCTATATCAGGGCGATACCGAACGGGCGATTGTTTCGGCTCTCGATAATGAAACGTATGAAAATTGCGCCAATGCCGCCGATTCAAGCACCGTTCCGGCTTTTGCCACGATGGGCTATCGCGCTTTGCAGTTTCCCGAAAATCTTTTGAGCGATTATTTTTCCAAACGATTTTTATATGAATTGTTCAGCTTCGGTCTGCTCGGCAAAAGCTACCGCGAGGCTCTGCCCGATGATGCCGAACGCCAGGCGGATCGCGCCGAGATTTTCCGGCAATGCGTCCGCCGCTATCTTTTTGCCGAAGATAAAGAAGCGGATATTCCGAATCTGGAAGAAAACGCCGGCAGAATTGTGACAAAATTTCTTAATTCACTAAATACGCAGTCATTCGAGAAAACCGAACGCGGAATGCTTAAACGAATGTTGGGCGGCAGTGACGAGATCGAATTCGACGAGAAAAAAATCTGCGATGCCGGAGAAATCAGCCGTTTTCTGGCGCAGGGCGAAGCGGTCAGCGAACGGGCGCGGCGCGAGATTCGGCAGGATTTTCAAAACCGCGAGAGCAAAACCGGACGCGAAACTCTTCTGCGGCTGGTTCAGCGCGGCGCGGAATCGGCAACGACCACGGCGCAAACCGGTTCGCTCGACAGAATGTTCGAAGATTCGATTCTTTCCTTCGGTCTGCGTTATACGGCGGAAGTTGCGCGAATGCTCGATGATCTGGCGGAGGCGAAACGCTCGGAAACCGATGTCGAAAAACAAAAGAAAAACGAGCGTTTAAGCCAGCTCGATGCGGAGATAATCAGCATTCAAGCCGAATGTCTGTCCGATGAAACGAAGAGAAGCGACCGCACGAATGCGTTGATCGCTCTGGAACAGAGATTAAAGGAAAAGATTCGCGTCGAAGCCGACATCGAAATCCTGAATTCGCAGATTCGCGTTTTAAACGATCTGTCCGAAGGCGAAAGCGGAATTCTCGATCAATACAAGCGCAATCTTTTTGCGCTCGAACGGTCGGTCGTCAACAAACTGATCGGCGATGCGAGCAGCAACACGAATAATAATCTGCGCGATGATTTTCTGAAACATCTGCCGAGCCGTTTTATCGAAACCGAAAAAGACGTGACGACGACTTATCTGCCCGATGTCAGTTCCTTCGTCCAGAATGATGAATGGACATCGGATAATTTATTTTCGACGCTTTACCGCACGGTTATCGAACATCGTTCGATTCCGGGCGGCGGCAGCGAACCCGTGCGGCACGGCGAAAAAATAGATCATCATCGAAACATCGCCGGACTTCACAAGGTTATGCGCGATATTCTGGCGGATAAAGAGATCGTCGGCGGACAGCAGGGCTTTGAACGCAGCGGCGAACTCGTCTATTTCCGGCAGTTTTTTACGCTCGATTCGACCGATACGCCGGAAAAAATGGTCAATCAGATGATCGAATTTGCCGAAAAATTTATTACCGCTAAAGTTCGCCAATCGGAAACGGTTCAAGGCGAAATCAATAAATCTCTGCTCGAACGCCTGAGATCAACGAGTGATGCGGAAAAACAGCGCGTGAAGGAAAAATTCAGCAATCGCGGCACACAGACATTTTGCCGGATGAACGATCCGATTCAATATCAGCCCGCCGTTCGTGCGCTCTACGTCGGAAACGACACACTTGCCAAAGAACTCGGACACGACGAAACGCGCACCGAATTGATCAAAGCCGACGCGCAAAACCGTTTTCTGAAGATCAAAATTTCATCGGGACATTTATTGAGCGCGTATCCGCATCATCCGAGTTTGGCAGAAATTTATCAAACGGTGCGCGAACAAAGGCGGCATACGAACAAACCTTTCGTGCCGCATATTCACCGCGCTTTTAACGATCACGGTGTTGCCGAAGCGATGTCTCTGCTGACGCAGCATCTGGATGAATCGGTCTGGCATTGGTTCGTTGCGGCGTTGATTTACCGGGAGATTTTCGAAGCCGCCGAAGAAATGCGCGGAGATCTGCTCGGTGAAATTTTCTATCACGATCCGCGCCAAACCGGAACGCACGAAACCTGCCGCACGCCTTTTACGGTCGAAGAAATTCCGAATACAAACGATTTCAGAATTATGGCTTGCACCGACATCAAGCAGAAAAATCAAAAATTATGGCTTGAAAAAGGCGCGTTTGAAAACGTCAAAGCGGGACAATTAAACCATCGGGATATGTTTGACGGTTTGATGAGCAAACCGCCCGTGCGCCGTACAATCGAGGAAATCGACCGCTTTTTCCGCGAACATTGTTCAAACGACTGGCTCGAAGTATTTGATCGCGCCGAAGCAACATTGCAGGAAAAACTACGTGATTTCCGCGCCGAAGTCAATGATTCCGATCTGCAAACGTTTTATGACAAAACTATTCGGGAATCAACCCTGTTTTCGGACGAACTGCGCGAACACATCGCCAGCCGACGGCAAGGCGCGGCGCAAAAGCCCGACGAAACCGCTCCGGCGAAAAGACTTCGGCTTTAATTTGTAAATTATTCTATGCACAAGGCTTGGTGGATTCTCACAATGTTTGACGATTCGGCGGCGGGTTTGGCGCACGCGCCTTTTGCCGACCTGCTCGATCATCAGCTTTCGCAATTCAGCCTGATCAGCCGTCTGATGCCGTCGGCGCAGTCTCCGCACTGGTGGCTGACCGAACCTTTCGCGCCGGATGCGGAAATTCCTGAAAACGAACAGATCGAAAAATTTCTGTATAATCCGCTCGCCCGTCGCGAAAATGAAGAATTTCCTCGCATCGGCGGCAGAATTGACGCGAATTTTCTTCATATTGCCGTTGTCGGCGATGCGCGTTCCGCCGCGACGCGAAGTTTTTTGCCGCTTCTCGGCGCGGTCTTAAACAGCCGTAAGCCGGAGATTTTCGGCGCGTTAACGATCAAGCCGACGGCGTTTATTTATCTGCCGTGCAATATCAATCAACTCGAAGAAAAAGAAGAAATTCGCCGGTTTCTGACAAAGATCAATTTTTTGATGAATC
>CAYUGW010000013.1:0-19905 GCA_964444245.1 uncultured Blastocatellaceae bacterium
TTGAAACGACGGTTAAAATATAAGTTTCCCCGACTTCGACATTCGTAAAGCGATAGTAGCCGAACATATTCGTCATCGTCTGATGAATCGAACCGTCCTGCCCCGTCATCGAAATCCGGGCATTTCTGATGCCGCTGCCCGCTTTGGTCAAGACTCTGCCCGCGATCTCGACCTGTGCCGAGGTCGGACCGAAAACCTCCATCGTAAAATCGGTTGTATTCGAGTTTGCGCCGTCGGTTGCCGTAATCGAAAAGTTGAAAACGCCGCTCTCTAAAGGAGTTCCGCTCAGAGCGATCACCGCATCGGGAGCAAAGTTTGTCGTCAGATCAATGCCACCGGGCAGATTTCCTGCCGTTACCGTGTAAGTGAACTCGCCGTTATCGGGAACAAGGACACTCTCGTAAGAGAAAAACTGCGTTCCGTTGGGCAAAACTGCTTTAAAGTTTCCGCCGTTTGCCGAGTTGTTCAATTCAAATGCACCGATATCCACCGCGCCAACTCGTGCCGCGCCGCGCTGGTCGGTTGCGGGTGCGCCCGTCGCGGTTCCGGCATTGATCGCCGTCGAACCCGACAAAAGCGCGTGTGTCATTGTCGTGCCGCCGTAAAAGCCGAGCGGCGCGAGACGGACGTTTTGGAAATCACCGACGAGACTGTTCGTGTTGGTCGTCAGGGCGCCCGAAAAATCGGGAAGGTTGGACGCGGTGTTGCCGGAGATGATCGTGTTGGTTGCCGTCGTCGTCGCGTTGCTGTTGACCACGCCGCCGCCCGAGCCTTGTGCCGAATTAATTGAAATCGTGCTGCTGATGAGCGTCAGCGAGCCGCCTTCATTGACGATTCCGCCGCCGGAGTCATTGATGTTGCCGCCGGTAATCCTCATTCCTGATAAATTCACTGTTACGCCCCAGTTAATCAGAAAGACGCGGCTGTTCGCGGCGACGTTGCGAACGGTCAAAAGATTCGCGCCTCTGCCCGTAATGGTCAGCAATTTGTCAATGAAAAGCTCACCGTTGATGTCAATCGTCTGGGCGGTATTAAAAAGCGGCGTGGCGAATTCAATCACATCGCCCGCGTTCGCTGCCGCGATTGCTTCGCGCAGAGAGCAATCCGCATCGCACACGCCGTCGTTGGTGTCGGCGGTTTTCGTTACCGTCAATGTCGCCGCCTGCGCCGAAAATGTCGCCGCCAGCACAAACGTCGCCAGCACAAACATTTTCAGCGAATTTATCCGCCGCCGATTCAACTTTCCGATTGTGGTTAGATTTAGCTTTTTCATTTTTTTGCTCACCTGTTTAATTTTTTTTGAAATTTTGTCCTCTGACTACAAAAACGAGATCGGCGGGCGAAAACTATCATCGGCTTGGAAAAAAAATCTTCGCAATGGAAAAAGACGATTTTTATTTTGTTCCGCGTCATTAAAGTAGTAAAATACTTTGCATCGAAAAGGCTTTTGAAATTCGGTTCGGTAAAATTTAATTTTTCAATTCATTCGACATTTACCAGAATTGAAATTATTAAAGAAACTCTTCAGACCGTTTAAGTAAATGATAAGTTCTGCCGGCGGTAACGAAATAACGAAATTGCTTGACGCTTGGAGCGGCGGCGAACAAGAGGCTTTAGATAAGCTGATGCCGCTGGTTTATAATGAACTGCGCCGGATGGCAAAGAATTATATGAACAGCCAGCCGTCGGGACACACTTTGCAGACGACTGCGCTGATTCACGAAGCTTACTTGAAACTTGCCGATAATAAAGAAAAGCATTTTAAAAATCGCGCTCATTTTTTTGCGGTGGCGGCAAGCGCGATGCGGCATATTCTGGTTGACCACGCCCGCGCGCGTCAGGCGGAAAAACGCGGCGGCGAAACGAATTTCATTTCGCTCGAAAATGTCGCTCTGATCGCCAATGAACAGGCGGCGGAAGTTCTCGCACTCAACGACGCGCTGGAAAATCTTTTCGCCCTCGAAGAAAGAAAAGGGCGCGTCGTCGAGCTTCGCTATTTCGGCGGCTTGAGCGTCGCAGAAACGGCGGAAGTTTTAAAGGTTTCGGCTTTGACCGTGAACCGCGATTGGCGGTTTGCCAAAACCTGGCTGTTGCGCGAATTGTCGAATCATTGATAAGACTCAGAGTTATCAGAGTGAAATTTTAGAAATCAAAGCGAGACACAAAAAGTAATGTTTTCACGCAAGAACAATCTCCCAATCTCTGTGGCTAAAAAATATTTGTGAGTAATCTGTCGAAAATCGAAGAAATTTATCATGCCGCTCTGGAAAAAGACCCTTCCGAGCGCGAAGATTTTTTGCGCGAATCCTGCGGCGGCGATGAAAATCTGCGCCGCGAGGTTGATTCCCTGCTCTCGTTTGACGCGGAAGCGGCGGAATTTATCGAAACGCCGCCCGGCGGACTGGCGGCGGATTTTATCGTTAAACATAAAGAAAAAGGTGATCTAATCAGGCGAAAATTCGGTCATTACCGCATTCTTTCGCAAATCGGCGCGGGCGGAATGGGCGAAGTTTATCTCGCCGAAGATACGCGGCTCGAACGCCGCGTTGCGCTCAAGATTCTGCCGCCGGAATTTGCCGAGGATAAAGATCGGATGAACCGTTTTGTCCGCGAGGCAAAATCCGCTTCCGCCTTGAATCATCCTAATATCATTACGATTTATGAAATCGGAGAAACCGATTCGACGCGTTTCATCGCCGCCGAGTATATCGAAGGCGAAACGATTAGCCGAAGGCTCGAACGAGAGCCGCCGGATTTGGAAACGACGCTCGACGTTGCGATTCAAATCGCCTCGGCGCTGGACGCGGCGCACCGGGCGGGCATTCTGCATCGCGATATCAAACCCGACAACATAATGATTCGTCCCGATGGTTTGGTGAAAATTCTCGATTTCGGAATCGCCAAATTCTCAACGGATTCGGGATTTGGGAATTCGGATTTCGGATTTCAAAGTCAGGAAAGCGAATCGCTAAGAAAGTCGGGGGACAAAAATCCCAAATCCCCGATCCAAAATCACAAATCAACTGCGACGGGAACGATTATCGGCACGGCGACTTATATGTCGCCCGAACAGGCAAAGGGAAAGAAGATTGACGCCCGCTCGGATATTTTCAGTTTCGGGATTGTTTTTTATGAAATGCTGACGGGCAGACGGGCGTTTGACGGCGAAACGCCGCTGGAAGTAATCAGTTCGATTCTAAAGGACGATCCCGTACCGATTTGTCAGATTTTGCCCGAAATTCCGCCGGAAATCGAACTCGTTGTCGGCAAGATGCTGCGAAAAGACCGCGATGAGCGTTATCAAACGACGCGCGAACTTTGCGCGGATCTAAAGACTCTTCGCCGCGAGCTTGATCTTCGCGACACGGCTGAGCGATCCGCCGCTCGTGCCGCGCGGAAAGATGAGAAAACGCAAATCGGCAACGTCCACGGTACAAACAGCGAACGAGAGCGGCAAACTTCGGGCGGACAATTCGTTACCGCCGAATTCAAAAAACACAAATTCGGCTTGGCGGCGATTTCGCTGATTTTGATAGCGCTGCTCGGCGGCGGTTGGTTTTACTACAATCAAGCTTCAGGCGGCAGCGGGGCGATTGATTCGATTGCCGTGCTGCCGTTTGAAAACGCGAGCGGCGAAGGCGACGACGAATTTTTGTCGGACGGCATCGCAGAAACTTTGATCAATAATTTTACCAAAATTCCCGACTTGCGCGTAACGGCTCGCAGCACGGCGTTTCGCTTTCGCGGGCGCGATTCGGAGCCGCAGGCAATCGGCAGAGAACTCGGTGTCGGCGTGATTTTGACCGGAAAAGTCTGGCAGATCGGCGATGATCTGAGCATTCAGGTTGATTTGGTCAACGCTTCGGACGAAACACAGATTTTCGGCGACAGATACGACGGCAAGGTGGCGGACATTCTCGGACTTCAGCAAAAAATCGTACGCGATGTCACCGGACATTTGCGGCTTACGGGTGCGCAGCAACAGCAAGCGGCAAAGAAAGACACCGAAATTTCGGAAGCCTACAAGTTTTATTTGCGCGGACGCTATCATTGGAACAAGAGAACGGCGGAAGATTTGCGAAAAGCGATCCGGGAATTCAAAAAAGCGGCAGACCTTGACCCGAAATACGCGCTCGCTTTCGTCGGACTCGCCGATTGCTACCTTCTGCTCGAAGAATACTCGGGCGCGTCGGCAAGTGAAACGCTGCCGCAAGCCAGAGCCTTTGCGGCGCACGCGCTCGAAATTGACGAATCGCTCGGCGAAGCCCACGTTTCTCTGGGCGTTATCACCAGCCAGATGTGGCAATATTCGAAAGCTGAATATCACTTCAAGCGGGCGATTGAGCTTAATCCGAAATATTCGACCGCGTATTTGTGGTTTTGCACCTACCTGCGCGATACGGGGCGATTTGACGAGGCGTTGGCGGTAATCAAGCAGGCGCAGCAGCTTGATCCATTATCGAGCATCATCAATGTTAATGTCGGACTGATGCACCTGGTTAAAAACGATGCCGATTCTGCCACCAAAGAACTTGAAAAAGTAATCGAATTAGACCCGAATTACTGGCTGGCGCATACTTCGCTGGGACTTGCTTATCTCAAGCAAGGACGCAGAAACGAAGCCCTTGCCGTAATGGAAAAAGGCGTTGAATTATCACGGCGTTCAAACCGCGCAATCGCTTTTCTCGGCTATGCCAAAGCGGTTACGGGAAACCGCTCGGAAGCCGCGGCAATCATCAAAGAATTGGAGGAAAAATACGCAAGGCGCGAAGCGACTATTCTGAATATCGCCATGGTGTATGCCGGGCTTGGCGATAACGATCAGGCTTTCGCGTGGCTGGAAAAGACTTTAGAGTCGCGCAGCGGCGAATCGGGAAGAGTCCGCTGGTATCCGCCGTTGGAGTCGCTGCGCGGCGATGCGCGCTACACATCGCTGATCCGGCGGATGGGACAACAGCCGTAACAAAAATTAAATAATGTGAGGCGCGACATAAACCGTCGAAGACGGCGATCATTAATCCCCGCTTCGCCGCCCATAACGCTGAGTTTTCGGAAACAAATCAGAGTATAGAGCAAGCAGTTGAAAACTGCGACATAATTAAAATCCGAAAAAATAAATTTCCTGCTTCAATTTAAAGTAATCGTAAATATTCAAATAAAAGAGACATCGAAGTCGATTTTTTTTTAATAAATGTCTTTTTGAGCTATAATCGAAACGAATTGAGTTTTAAGATTATGATTAGTGATGAACCGCATCAGGTAACGCGCTTGCTGAACCAATGGAGCGAGGGAAATGAGTTTGCGCTGGAGCAATTAATGCCGATCGTTTATGACGAACTGCGCATTATGGCGCGGCGTTATATGAACAATCAAGCGCGCGGGCATACCTGGCAAACGACCGAACTCATTCACGAAGCATATTTAAAAATTGCCAAAAACGATGACCAGACCTGGCAAAACCGGGCGCATTTTTTCGGCGTTGCTTCAAAAATTATGCGGCATATTCTGGTAGATTATGCGCGTGCCAAACACAGCCTGAAACGCGGCGGCAATGAGATGAATTTAACGCTGGATGAAAATGCGGTGATTTCGGATGATAATTCGGACGAAATTATCGCGCTCAATGATGCGCTCGAAGGTCTTGGTAAATTGGACGAAAGAAAAAGCCGCGTTGTCGAAATGAAGTTTTTCGGCGGTCTGGAAATGGAAGAAATCGCCGAAGTTCTGCGCGTTTCAACCGTAACGGTCAACCGCGATTGGCAGTTTGCCAGAAATTGGTTACTAAAAGAAATCTCCCGAAACTGAGCAATAACTTAAAATGGAAAATGGAAAATGGATGACGGAAAATGTAAGAAAATTCTTAAACCATTTCAATTGTGCTATTTAATAGAAACCTTATAGAATTTTCAGTCGAAGACATCAAACCATTCACATTTCACCATTCACCATTAAGAATACTTTTGCAAAATGAATACCGAGAGATTTAAAAAAATTGAAGAAATTTACAACGCCGCTGTGGAAATTTCGCCCGAAAACCGGGCTTTATTTTTGAAGAATGAATGCGGCGACGATTTCGAATTGAAAAATGAAGTCGAATTAATGCTCTCTTTTGAAAATTCCTCCGGTAATTTTATAGATAAACATCCCGAAAAACTCGCCGCTGAAATATTTCTCGGTCGCGAAACAAAGCCGGATTTCGTCAATCAACAGATCGGGCGTTATAAAATCCGAAAAATCCTCGGCGAAGGCGGAATGGGAACGGTTTACTTGGCGGAAGACACGCGGCTCGGTCGGAAAGTCGCGCTCAAAATGCTTCTGCCGGAAATGATCCGCAATAAAGAACACGTCCGCAGATTTATGCACGAAGCGCGTTCGGCTTCCGCTTTGAATCATCCGAATATTCTCACCGTTTATGAAATTGACGAATTTTTGGCACCCGATTCCGAAACGATTCATTATATTTCGACCGAATTCGTGGACGGAAAAACCTTGCACGAATTGATCTATTCGCCAAAAAGCAAAACCAAAGACCTGCTCGAATTTCTGGCGCAAGCTGCCGTCGGTTTATCAAAAGCGCATTCCGCCGGAATTGTTCACCGCGATCTGAAACCCGAAAATATAATGGTGACAAACGACGGTTTTGCAAAAATTCTCGATTTCGGTCTGGCAAAACTGACCGATACGGAAAACGAACTGCACAAATTAAAAGAGCATAAATCGAGATCGGGCGTTATTTTGGGAACTCTCGGTTATATGTCGCCCGAACAAGCTCTCGGCAAAGACGACATCGATGCGCGTTCGGATATTTTTTCCTTCGGCTGCATTTTGTATGAAGCGGTTGCTAAGAAAAAGGCTTTTCATGCGGAAACGACGGTTGATGCGCTGTATAAAATCATTCATTTCCAGCCCAAACCGCTCAACGAATATATTCCGGGAATTTCCGCCGAATTAAATAATCTGATCGAAAAATGCCTTAAAAAAGACCCGAACGAAAGATTTCAAAACATCTCGGAAATTGCCGCCGGTTTGCAGAAACTTTTCCTCGAAGATTTGGACAAAACGCTTCAATTAGTTGCAAAAAACCTCGATACAAAACTGACGAATCCGACGATTTCGAGACAATTTTCAAACCAGCGGCGGCAGGTAACGGTAATGTTTGCGGATTTTTCCGCGCTTTCGGAATTTTTCGAAGATTTCGATCCGGAAGAATCTTCGCGCATTTTGCAGAGCTTTTGGAATTTTCTGGACAATTTAATCGGGCAGGGCGGCGGCAAGATCGGCGAACGGCTGACCGATACATTTATCGCCGGTTGGGGAACCGGGAAAATTTACGAAACCGATCCCGAAAACGCCGTCCGAACGGCTCTGCATCTGCAAACCGAAACTCTTAATTATTTCAACAAAACCATAAGCGGCGAAATCGATCTTTCCGAAGCGGAAAAAAACTCGTTCGAACAGGCGGGATTTCTAAAAATCGGCATCAGCACGGGACATATTTTGTTCGGAAACAGCGGCAATTCCGATAATTTTTTAACCGGCGGCGCGGCGGTCAGTTTTGCCAAACGCCTGATGACCGGCGCGCCGGTCGGCGAAGTTTTTATTTCACACGACACCTACCGCCACATTCGCGGAATTTTTAATGTCGAAGAAGTAAAATTAACCGGCAATCTTTCACTCAAAAACAAAAAATCGGAAACCAAGATTTATTCGATCAAAAGCGTCAAACCGAGAGCTTTTCGGATGGAAACGCGCGGCGTCGAAGGTATCGAAACACGCATCATCGGGCGCGAAGGCGAGCTTTCGAAACTATTCGAAACTCTGCAAGCGGTCGAAGAAGACCGGCAACTGCAAACGGTTTCGATTGTCGGCGAAGCGGGTTTGGGCAAATCGCGTCTGCTTTTTGAATTTCAGGACAGAATCGAACTCCTTCCGGAAAATTATTTTGTCTTTAAGGCGCGTGCATTGGATGCGATGCGCGGGCTTCCCTTTTCCCTGATCCGCGAATTATTTTCGTTCCGCTTTGAAATTTCCGAAAACGATTCCCGAACTGCTGCCCGGGAAAAGCTGGTCAAAGGAATTGCAGAAATAACATCCGGGCAGACGAACTTTTCGGGAACAGACGATCAAACAAAATTAAAAGCCCATTTTATCGGGCAATTGATCGGTTTTGATTTTTCGGAATCGGTTCATCTGAAGGGAATCATTAACGACGAAAAACAGATTCAAGAACGCGCTCTGCTCTACGGCGCGCAATTTTTCACCGCCGTTTCGCAGAGATTTCCTTTGATAATTTATCTTGACGATCTGCATTGGGCGGACGATAAATCGCTCGATTTTATAGATTTCATCACGCAAAATTGCGCCGAACAGGCAATTTTAATTATCGAAACGACCCGCCCGACGCTCTTTGAAAAAAGACCGTATTGGGGCGAAGGACAGGAAAATAGGATTCGGCTCGATCTGCAATCACTTTCAAAACGCGAGAGCCGCAAACTGATCGAAAATATTCTGGAAAAAACCGAAAATATTCCCGAAGAACTGCAAAATCTGATCATCACGAATTCCGCCGGAAATCCGTTTTATGTCGAAGAACTGATTAAAATGTTTATTGAAAAAGGCGTGATCGAAACCAATAAGGAGATTTGGCGGATTGACGAAAAAAGGCTGGGAGAAATCACAGTTCCGCCGACCTTAACGGGAGTTTTAGAATCGAGACTCGATAAACTTTCGTTTTGGGAAAAACGGATTTTGCAGAGAGCTTCGGTCATCGGGCGGGAATTTTGGGATGTTTCATTCAAAGATTTTGAAACGGAGATCAATATTCCCGCCGTTTTAGAATCCTTGCGCGCTAAGGAACTGCTTTTTCGCAAGGAAAAATCGGCTTTCGGCGATTCGCGCGAATATATTTTCAAACACGCTCTGCTGCGCGATGTAACGTATGAAACGGTTCTTCTGGAAGAGCGGCGAAAATGGCATTTTGAAACCGCCGAATGGCTGATCGAAACAAGCGGCGAACGCGAACGCGAGTATTTATCGGTCATCGCCGAACATTTTGAAAAGGCGCGTGAATTCGTAAAATCCGCCGAATGGTTCGGACGCGCCGGTCATCAGGCATTGAAAAGTTTTGCCTCGGAATCCGCCGAAGGTCATTTCCGCAAGGCAATCGGGTATTATAAAACCGTTTCCGCGCAAAACGAATCCGATAATTCTGCCGAACTTCAATTGATAAACTTAAACGGCGGTTTGGGCAGAGCTTTGTATAATCAGGCAAAATTTTCCGAATCAATCGAAATTTATACGGAAATGCTTGAAGCGGCGAAAAAATCCGGCGAAACATCGGCTCAAGCCGAAGCCTGTTTAGGAATAAATATCTCGCTTTTTGAAAACGGCAACGTTCGTGAATCTCTGAAATATGCCGAACAATTGGTCGAACTGACAAAGGATTCCCAGCCGAATTCCGAAGACCGTTATATGTTGGTCAAAGGTTTGTATCGGCAAGGTCGAACTTTGTTATCGCTCGGCAAAGTGAATGAAGCTATCTATTACGCTGAAAAGGCTTTGGAGATTTCAAATGCCCTTGAGATCAAATATTTTACGGCTAAAGCAAATGCGTTTCATCTGCTTTCGTATGCAAATTTAATGTTAGGTCGTTTTAGTGAAGCCGAAAAATTTGAAATCGAAGAAATTAAAATTTCACGGATGATAGGCGACCGAAGAACGCTCGGCAGCGGTTTGAACAGTTTGGGAGTATTGTCTTTTATGCGCGGCGACGTGAATAAAGCAATGAATTATTTCAAAGAATCTTTGGAATATGCCCGCGAAACCGGCAACAAATCCGGCGAATTAATCAATCTCAACAATATCGGCGGCGTATTGATTCTTTTGGAAGAATACGAGCGGGCTGAGATTCAATTAAAAAAGATCATCGAAGAATTAGGCGACCGCGGTCATTTTATGATTTCGGAAACATATCGTTTTTTGGCTGAATCATTGATCGGTCAGGGCAAATTCGAAGAAGCCCTCGCCGCGTCGGAAAAATCGCTTTTATTATCCGAAGAAGCGGAAAATCAAGAAACAATCGGCGAAGCGTGGCGTATTTTCGGAGTTATTTCATCGCTTACGGGAAAGGAAATTTCGATCAACGGGAATAAATTCGATGCGGAAGTTTGTTTTCAGAAAAGTCTGGAAATATTCGAGAAAAACGAGATGAAAGCCAATTATGCTCAAACTCTGCACAATCTCGCACTTTACGAATCAATTCAGGGTAATTCCGAAAAAGCGCATCAACTATTAAAGCAAGTTCGGGAAATTTCCGAACTTCTGGAAATAAACACCGAAGCTAAAAGTGTGTATTATAAAAATCTGATTCCACCAAGGTTAAGTCGAATTTGAATCGGAAGAGCTTTTCCCGACCGGCGAGTTTTCGAATCGCTGCCGCCAACCGGTGACGTTTAATGTCCCGAATTTCCGCCGCCGCCACCGACTCCGCCGCATTCTGCTATATCTTTTTCTCCGAAATTTGCTTTTAGATTCATTATCGGAAATTTGTCCTCAGTGTTTTCCGAATTCAAAATAACCTTGTGACCTAAAAGCAAATTGAGGAAAAATAAACAATCTTAATGATTTCGAAAAAATAAATCGGAAATCGAAAAAAAATAACTGGTTTGAAATCGTCAGAATGTGATAAAATCCTAGTGCAATTGTTTCGATTGCACCTATCGGTTAAAAATCGTCAGTTAGTTTTTGATGAATATTTGTCCGAAAACACTTCTAAATCAAGTTTCACAATTTATAATATCTGTAAGTCAACAAAGTCTTACTGCCTTTATTGACCGACAAAATCAACCGTAAACCGAATCTTTTCAAAGATTGATAAGCAAGCCAAGCACCAAAACTCCTACAACATAAATTAGATAATTGGCTCAAAAGTGATACGAAATTATTAAACCAGAGATTTATTGAATCACTGAAAAATCAATAAACAAAAACTCCTACAATTTAGCGAAAAAAAATTAGAAATTATTTAATTGATATGGAAAATACCAATAGAGTGATTAATTTAACAACTTTCGAGCCTTCAAACTCAATACCGGAAATAGCAATGAAAAATTTGGATATTTCACAATTAGAAATAAGCCGGAAACCTGAAGAAACCGGAGAAGAATATAATTCACAAAGAGATGAAAATCTTCAAAATACAAATTTGCAGTCTGAAGAAACTCTTCGCGAAAAAATTTCGCAATTGGAACAGAGCCTGAAATCCGAAAGGCGGCGAAGAATAAATCTTTCCCAATTGGTAGAAAGTTTGAAAGAAAAAGTTTCGGTTTCGGAAGAAATTCTGCGGGATAAAACTTCACAATTGGAAGAAAGTCTGCACTTGGCAAAAGCTCTGCAAGAGAACATATCGCAATTGGAAACAAGTGTCGGAATAAGTTTTAAATCTGAAAAAAGGCTGAAAGGAAATATCTCGCGGTTGGCAAAAAGTCTGGGAGATATGTATTCCAAACTCGATGAAAGTCTGAAGTCGGAAGAAAATCTGAAAGATCATATTTCACAGTTGGAAGACAGTTTGAAAGCGACGGAAAGCTTGCAGGAAGCTAATTTGCAATTAAAAGCCGGCTTACTTGAAAAAACTTCGCAATTGGAAGAAAGCCTGAAATTAGAAACCAAATTAAAAAACGATATTTCGCACCTTGAATCATCTTTGCAGGAGAAACTTACAATTTCTGAAGAAAGTTTAAAGGAAAAAAGCTTTCTATTGGATAAAAGTTTGAAATCGGAAGAGCTTTTAAAAGCAAAAAATTCGCAATTGGAAGAAAGCCTGAGCGAAAAAGTTTTCCAACTCGATAAAAGCGGAAAATTGGTAGAAAGCTTAAAGGAAAATATTTTTCAATTGTATCAGAGTCTTTTTCAAAGAGATTTAAAATTAGAAAAAACTCTGAAAGCAAAAGAAATTCTGCAAGAAGACATTTCCGAACTGCAAAACGCGTTTGAAGCCAAAGCTTCGCAATTGGAAGACGTTCTCAAATCGGAAAATTATCTGAAAGAAAATGTTTCGCTTCTGGAAGTAAGTCTGCTCGATAAAACATCGCAATTAGAAAAAACTCTCAAATCGGAAGAAAACCTGCAAGAAAGTGTTTCCCGACTTGAAATAAATTTGCGGGAAAAAACCTCACAATTAGAACAGAGCCTGATCGTTGAAGAAATTCTTCGGGGAAATTTTCTGCAACTGGAAAAGAAGCTGCAGGAAACATATTCGGAACTGGAAAGAAGTCTCAAATCGGAAGAAAATCTCAAAGAATCGGAAGAACATTTCAAAGAAGTTATTTCCGGATTGCAGGAGAACTTGCAGGAAACCAAATCGCAGTTAGAAAAAACTCTGGAAGCAAAGGAAATTTTGCAAGAAGATATTTACGAACTGCAAAAGGCGTTTGAGATAAATAAATCGCGGTTAGAAGAAAGTCTCAGATCGGAAGAAAATCTTAAAGAAAAAACTTCGCAGCTCGAAGAAAGACTGCAGGAAAATATTTCCCAATTAGAAGAAAGCCGGAAAACAGAAGCAAATTTGAAGGAAAACATCTCGCTTCTTGAAGAAAATCTAAAGGAAAATCTTTTGAAATTGGAAGTAAATCTCGAATCGGAAATACGTCTGCGAGCGGATGTTTCAGAGTTAGAAAAAAGCCTGCGGGAAAAAACTTCACAGCTTGAAGACAGCTTAGAATCAGAAGAAGTTCTGCAAGAGTTAAATTCACAATTAGACACGAAATTAAAAGAAGCAAATTCGCATCTCGATGAAAGACTGAAATTAGAGACAAAAATCACGGAAGATATTGCGCATCTGGAAGAAAATCTGACAGAAAAAGTTTCGCAATTGGAGCAAAGTTCGAGATCGGAAGAAACCTTGAAGGAGAATATTTCAAAGCTCGAAGAAATTCTGCAAGAAAAAACTTCGCAACTCGAAGAAAATCTTAAATTAGAAGAATCTTTGCAGGAAAAAGTTTCGCAATTGGAAGAAAATCTAAAGGAAAATACTTCAAGACTGCAAGTTAGTTTGGAATCGGAAGAAAGTTTGCGGCAAACAAATGCGCGGTTGGAAGAAAATCTGAGATCGCAAGAAACTCTGAAAGTAGAACTTTTGCGCGCGGAAGAAATTTTGCGGGAAAATGTTCTTAAATTGGAGAAAAGTTCAGAAGCGGAAGAAGTTTTAAAAGCAGATATTTCCCGTTTAGAACAAAGACTGGAAGAAAAAAGCCGGCACTTAGAAGAAAGCTGGAAAGCAGAAAGCGATCTTAAAAAACATATCAAACATCTCGAAGAAAATCTGCTGATAAATATCACGCAGCTGGAGGAAAATTCGCAATCGGAAGAGAATCTTCGAAAGCTGAACGCACAATTACAAGAAAATCTGAATGAAAAAGTTTCCGAACTCGAAAAAAGTCTGAAGACGGAAGAAACTTTGAAAGCCGATATTTCGCAGTTTGAAAAAGAATTGCGCGATAAAACCTTACAACTTGAAGAAAGTCTCAAAGCAGAGGAAGTTTTGCAAGAATTAAATGCAGAGCTTGAAGAAAATTTAAAGAAAAATATTTCGAGATTAGAAGAAAGTCTCAAATCAGAAGAGCTTCTAAAAGAAAGTATTTTGAAAATGGAAGAGGATTTTCAGGATAAGCTTTTATTAGCAAAAGAAATTCAATATGAAAAAAATTCCGTCTTAAATGAAAGTCTGCAAGCGGCAGCAGATTTCAGAGAAACAAATTTGCAGTTGGAACAAAATCTACAGGAAAAAGTTTCACAACTGGATGAAAGCCTGAAATCGGAAGAAATCCTCAAAGGCAATATTTTGCGGCTTAAAGAAAACTTGCAGAAAAAAGAATCGCAGCTGGATGAAAGCCTCAAATCAGAGGAAATTCTAAAAGAAGATATTTCAAAATTAGAAATAAGTCTGCAAGAAAAACTCCGGCAACCGGAAAAAATCGAAACGTCAGATACAAACTTCAGTGAAGATATTTTGCGGCTCGAAGAACGTCTGAAAGAAAAAGCTTCGCAATTGACCGAGAGTTTGAAAGTTGAAGAAAACTTGAAAAAGGAAATATTTCGGCTGGAAACAAGTTTGAAGGCAAAAGAAAATCTGCAAGAGTTAAATGCAGAACTTAAAAAAAGTCTGAAAGAAAGTCTTTTGAAATTTGAAACGAGCCGTGAAGAAGAAGAAATTCTGCAAAGAAAAGTTTCTCAATTAATAGAGAGCCTGAAAGAAAAAGATTCAAAGCAATATGAAGCCTTAAATACCGAATTAGCTCTCAGAGGAAAGATTTCAAGCCTGGAAGAAAGTCTTAATGAAAAAGGCTTACGACTGGAAGAAAGTCTGAAATCAGAAGAAAAGATAAAAGAAGATATTACGCGGCTGCACAGAAAACTGAATGAAAAAATTTCGCAGTTTGAAGAAGCCTGCAAAGCAGAGAAAACTTTTAAAGAAGAAAGTTTGCAATTATCCGAAAAACTTCAGGAAACAACCTTGCACCTGCAAATGAGCCGTAAAGCGGAAGAAACTCTGAAGGAAAAAAATTCGCGGCTGGAAGAGCTTGTGCAGAAAAATCTTTCGCAAACTGAAGCAAGCTTAAAGGAAAAGTTTTCACAATTAGCAGAAAGTCCGAAATCGGTAGAAAATTTGCAGATAGAAAATCAAAACTTAAAAGCAGTTTTGCAGGCAACGACTTTTCGTTTGGAAAAAACTCTCAAATCGGAAGAACTTCTCAAAGGAAATATTTCGGAACTTGAAGAACGGCGTTTATCGGAAGAAGTTCTGAAAGGAAATATTTTTCAATTAGAAGAAAGATTGCGGAAATCAAATTTGCAGCTGGCGGAAAGTCTGAGATCAGAGCAAATTCTGAAAGAAAATATTTCAAAATTATCCGTAAGTTTGCAAGAAAAAAACCTGCGATTGGAAGAAAGCCTGCGAGCGCATTTTTCAAGCTTAGCGGAAAATCTGAAATCGAAATTCATCCAGGAACGAAAAGAAGAAAAAGAGCCTGAGGCGCGTCAGCACTTGCAAAAATCGGAAAATATAGAAAACCCCGAAATAAATGTTTCAAACGCAGAGTTTCAAAATAATGACGAACCGTTTTCAGTCGAAGACAATGAAAAATACGCCGGAAAAAAAGTGCTTTTAGCAGATGATTCCGTAGTTACGCAAAAGATCATAAAACTCGCCTTCACGGAAAAAAATATCGAAGTTTTCCCGCTTTTGAGCGGCGATTGGGAAATGCAAAGAATCGTGGAAGTTCTCCCGGATGTAGTAATCGCCGACCTAAATATGTCGGGTATCAATGGTTATGAACTTTGCAAAATGATCAGCCAAAATGAACAGACAAAAAATATTCCGGTCGTTCTCCTGGTCAGTTCGTATGAAGATTTTGATGAAACGAGAGCAAGAGAAGTCGGAGTATATGATTTTTTTACAAAACCGTTCAAATCAATTACCGAAATAGTTGAAACCGTTACAAGATTAATTGACCATAGTGAAAAGACGTTCTAAAGTAAGAAACTTATGAACGAAAAACAATTTGAAGGGAAATCGGCAATCGTTACGGGCGCGACGCGCGGAATCGGCAAAGCGATTGCGATGGAATTAGCAAAACGCGGCGCACGAGTCGCGTTTAATTATGCCCGAAGTGCGGACGAAGCCGAAAAAGTAAAAGCGGAAATCGAAAATGCAGGCGTAAAAGCATTCGCCGAATCGTGTGATGTTTCCAATACGGAAGCTTCCGCCGAATTTGTTAAAAAAGTAAAAGACGAATTCGGAAGCATTGATTTTCTGGTCAATAACGCCGGAATTACGCGCGATAATCTGATTATGCGAATGAAGGAAGACGATTGGGACGCGGTCATTGACACGAATTTGAAGGGAGCGTGGAATTTTTCAAAAGCCGTTTTGCGTCCGATGATGAAAAATGAAAATGGCGGTTCGATTCTGAACATCACTTCGATCTCCGGCGTGGTCGGAATGCTCGGACAATCTAATTATTCGGCTTCAAAAGCGGGAATGATCGGTCTGACAAAATCGCTCGCCAAGGAAATCGCCAGCCGACGGATTACGGTCAACGCGCTCGCGCTCGGTTTGATCGAAACCGATATGGCAAGCGGGATGAACGAAGAATACCGCGAAAAAATTCTGGCGCAGATTCCGCTGGGCAGACTCGGAAATGTGCAGGAAATCGCCGAAATCGCTTGCTTTATGCTATCCGATTCGGCACGCTATATTACGGGACAAGTAATTCAACCCGACGGCGGACTAGCCATTTAATTGTGGATTTGGGATTTGGGATTGCGGATTTTTATTTTTACAAAATCCGCAATCCGCAATCCCAAATCCCAAATCGAAATATGTCTTTAGAACACAAAAAAGAAAACGAAACGGAACAAACGGGCGAAACGGAACAAACGCAGGAAGAAGCTTTAATGCGTGCCGTTCCGGTAAAACCTTATTTTTCTTATATTTTAATCGCTTCTTTGGTCGCGGTTTTTGTAGCGCAAGTCACAACTGACGCGAACCAAACAGCGGCACTCGGCGTAATGCGTTCGGCATTGATCGCCGGATTTTCCAAAGCCGCTTTTATTTCCGGCGAATACTGGCGCGTATTAACCGGCGCGGCACTTCACGGCGGACTTATTCATCTTGCTTTTAACTGTTATGCGCTGCTTATTCTCGGCAGATTGATTGAAACGCTCTCGAACCGCGCACATCTTTCGGTCGTGTTTCTGCTTTCGGTGATCGGCGGCGGTTTAATGAGTTTTGCCTTTAATCCCGAAGGCATTTCTATCGGAGCTTCGGGCGGCGTGATCGGCTTTCTGGGTTATCTGACGATTTACGGGTTTTACAGGCGAAAATTACTCTCGAACGCCTTTCTGAAAGGAATGCTTTTCAATGTCGTATTTATCGGCGTGATTGGACTTATAGTTTTTCCTTTGCTCGGCAGGACAGAATCGGAAAATGTTCCGAGAGTTGATAATCTCGCCCATCTCGGCGGACTTCTGACGGGCGCGATTTACGGGATTTTTCAGATTCCGAGAGATTTATATGCAGACCCGCGCGAAACGACTCCGGTGATGGAAACCATAGGTTTTGCCGCGCTCGGCATTTTTCTTTTCGTTGCGGTTTTAACTGTTTTACTGTTGCTGCAAATTGTCAGATTTCATTAAGGCAGAAACCCGACAGTAATGGAGGGTGAGAAAACAACACCCTCATTAACATTCGGGTTTCTGCCTTTTTTAAAAAGATGCCGCGAGTCAGAGTTCACCAACACGTTAATCCTTTAGCGACTTATTTTCGCCAATTGGAAGTAAATCCGATTGAGATCGAAGAAATTTTCGCCGATCCCGCGCTTCCTTTGTTTGTTGACATCGGCTGCGGACGCGGGCGTTTTTTGATGAAAATGGCGGAAATTCAGCCGGAGCAGAATTTTCTCGGTCTGGAAATTCGTGCGCCGATTGTCGAAGAAGCAAACGAGATTGCCCGGGAGCGGAATTTCAACAATCTTCATTATCATTTCTGCAACGCAACGCTCGCGCTCGACCGGCTTTTTGCCGATCTGCCCGAAAATATTCTCGAAACCGCAGCGATTCAGTTTCCCGATCCGTGGTTTAAGAAAAAACACGCCAAACGCCGGATGGTCAAGGATAATCTGGTCGAAACGGTCGTCAAACATCTTAAAATTTCGGGCAGAATCTTCATTCAATCCGACGTTGAATTTCTGGCGGAAGAAATCTTCGAATATTTCCGGCAATACGAAAATTTGCGCGAAATCGAAATAAGCGAAAATCCTTTTCCGGTAAAAACCGAGCGCGAAAATTCGGTCGAAAATCGAGGTTTGCCGGTTTTTCGAACGATTTTCGAGAAAATTAAGAATGCGAATCAGGAGTAAAACAGGCTGTTAGCCTGTTTTGGCGCGTTTGTTTCTAAAAAGGCGCGTTAGCTAGCTTAGACAAACAGGCTAACAGCCTGTTTTACATTTGATTGCTACTCTTTTTTAACCCTTTTTTTAAAGTATTTTCAATTCCTGATTCGCATTAAGAACTAATTAAAGTGAAATTCAAAGCGGCTGTTTGCTCTTTGGCTTGAAATTCCTGTATTATTCTCAAGGTTTAAAAATGAACGCAATTCGATTTGATGATAATAATAATTGATTGGCGCGAGCGTTAAAAATTAGCGTTCCGCCTTTCGTTTATCTCAAAATCGAAAGGCGTTTTTTATTTTATTCGTCAGTTGTCCTTTGTCATTTGTCATTTGCAGGCTTGAATTCAATCTAAGTTCTGAAATAAAACTCAACTTGCGAAGGACTAAAGACTAAAGACTAAAGACAAAATTATATGTTAGATACATTAGGAAATTTAGAAAGAACACACACTTGCGGCGAGCTTCGCTCGGAAAATGTCGGTGAATCGGTCGTTTTAATGGGCTGGGCGGCGAAAAAGCGGGATTTCGGCGTTTTTACATTTATTGATCTGCGCGACCGCTACGGTTTGACGCAAGCGGTCGTTTCGGAAGAAACCGCAAAGTCCGCACACGCCAAAGCGAAAAATGTGCGCGGCGAATTTGTCATCGCCGTTCGCGGAAAAGTTTTCCTCCGCGACGAAGGAACGCGCAATGCGAAACTGGCGACGGGCGAAATCGAAGTTCATGTTGACGAGATTTTGATCTTGAACGAAGCGAAAACTCTGCCGTTCGAACTCGAAAAAACCGGTTCGCAGAATTTGGCAAGCGAAGATTTGCGCCTCAAATACCGCTACATTGATCTGCGCCGTTCGTCTTTGCAGAAAAATCTGATGATGCGCGGCAAAGCTCTGCGCAAAATCCGCGACTTTATGGATCAAGGCGATTTTCTCGAAATCGAAACGCCGATTCTCCTTAAATCAACGCCCGAAGGCGCGCGCGATTTTGTTGTTCCGTCGCGCATTCACACCGGAAAATTTTTCGCGCTGCCGCAATCGCCGCAGATCTTAAAGCAAATCACGATGATTTCGGGACTTGATAAATATTATCAAATCGCCCGCTGTTTCCGCGATGAAGACCTGCGGGCAGACCGCCAGCCGGAATTTACGCAGCTCGACATCGAGATGAGTTTTGCCAATGAAGAAATGGTTTTCCGCACGATGGAAGGCGTTTTGCAGGAAGTTTTTTCATTGGTTGAAACCGACTTTCCCGAAAAATTTCCGCGAATGACTTACCGCGAAGCGATGCGCCGTTTCGGTGTTGATAAACCGGATTTGCGTTTCGGAATGGAATTAGTTGATCTGTCGGAAAATTTACGCGAAACGGATTTTGCGCCGTTTGCTTCCGTCCTCGAAAACAAGGGCGAAATCAAAGCAATTGTTGCGAAAGGCAAAGCCGATTATTCGCGCAAAAACTTGGATGAATTGCAAGAATTCGTTAAACGCTACGGCGCAAATGCGCTCGCCTGGATAAAGGTCGGCGATGAAACGACTTCTTCGCTTTTGAAAGTTCTCGGCGAAGACAAAATCAATCAATTAGCCACAACCGCCGAAGCCGAAAAAGGCGATGTTGTTTTAATCGTCGCGGGCAAAAAATCGGTCGTCGCGGCGAGCTTAGGCGCACTCAGAAAAGAAATCGCCAAGCGCGAAAATCTGATTCCGAAAGGCATCTACAGACCGCTCTGGGTAACGGAATTTCCGATGTTTGAATACAATGAAGACACGGGAAATTACGATCCGATGCATCATCCGTTCACATCGCTTTTAGATGAAGACGTGCCGCTCTTTAAACGCGCCATCGAAGACGGCGAAAAAGACCTGCTCGGCGAAATCCGCGCCCGCGCTTATGATATTGTCATCAATGGCTACGAGATCGGTTCGGGTTCGATTCGCGTTCATCAGAGCGATATTCAAAGCCTG
>CAYUGW010000014.1:0-1311 GCA_964444245.1 uncultured Blastocatellaceae bacterium
GAACTTTTACTCGACCAATTTACAACTTGTTACGATGAAAACGGCTGGTTTGTCGCGCTGAAAAATACTGTTCGTAATTTGACGGCGGAGCAAGCGGCTTGGAAGCCGGACGGCGCGGACAATTCGATTTGGGGGATTTTGGCGCATCTTAATTTTTATAACGAGCGGAATTTTAAAAGATTCAAGGGCGAAGCGGTTGAGAACTCGGATTTGGAAAACAGCGAGACTTTTGCGGGATCGGAAGATGTGAGCGGAGAAGCTTGGCAGGCGGAGATCGAAAGATTTGATCGAATTATGTCCGGTTGGCGAAGCGCGATCGAATCTGCCGATGAAAGCAAGTTCGGGCAGGCGGTTTCAAAGGAAAACGAATCGGTTTGGGCGGAAGTTGTCGGGCTGATCAATACGCACAACGCGCATCACGGCGGGCAGATCGTTGTTTTGCGGAAATTGCAGAAAAGTTGGGACGCATCGAAAGGCGTTTCGTAAATCTTTTTTGAATTCACCGGTAAATTAAATTTTATCTTTATTGGTCAGAGCAAAGGTCAGCAGGGCATTTTTGCCTTTGAGGTCGAGTTTGGCAGAGATGTTGGCGCGGTGATGTTCGATTGTGCGCGGGCTGACGAATAATTCTTCGGCGATTTCTTTTGTTTGTTTGCCGCCCGCAATCAGCCGCAGAACGCGGCGTTCGGAAACGGTCAGCGCATCCAGCGGCGACGCGGGAGATTTGAGGCGATTGATTAAAAACTCCGATAAAACCGCGCTGTAAAAACTTCTTCCCATGGCGACCGTTTTGATGCATTTAATAATGTCGTCCGCCGCGCTGTCTTTGATGACAAAACCTTTGACACCCGCATTGATCGCGGCGTTAAAGATTGCTTCGTCTTTATGCATCGTCAGGAAAATTGCATGAGTCGGCAGATTATTTTCCTGAATTTCGCGGGCGATCTTCAAACCGTCGGCGAGCGGCATATCAACATCGAGAATCGCGATCTGCGGCTGGAATTCCTTGATTTGTCTTAATGCCGCGTCGCCGTCGTCCGCTTCGGCGACGACCTTTAGATCGCCGTCGCTTTCGATCACCATTCTCAAACCGCGCCGGAAGATCGGATGGTCATCGGCAATCACTATTTTAATTTCTTTATTCATCGAATTTAGTATTCTGTAATCTAAATTTCTTAATAATGTCAGATTTCAAATTTCAGATTTCAAATTAAAGTTTAAAGAGAATTTCCTAAAAACAGTCGGGAATGAAAATGTTAAATAATTCAATTTGGTTATTTTCAAAAACGCTCTTAATTTGAAATTTGAAAT
>CAYUGW010000014.1:1411-17430 GCA_964444245.1 uncultured Blastocatellaceae bacterium
AATTTGAAATTTGAAATCTGAATTTTCAAATTATCAAGAAACTTACATTACAGAGTATTTGGGAATTTCAACCGAAATCGTCGTGCCTTTTCCGGCTTCGGAGATAATTTGATATTCGCCTTTCAAGATTTTTACACGCTCGATGATTCCGTTCAAACCGAGTCCGCTTTTCTCCGAGTTTTTCGCGGCTTCAAAATCGAAACCCGTTCCGTCATCGCGGCAAATAAATTCCAGCTTTTCATCCGCCGTTTTTATGGAAATCCGGACATTTTCGGCTCGGCTGTGTTTGAAAATATTATTGAGACTTTCCTGTGCGATGCGGTAAAAAATAATTTCGTCCGTCTTTGATAAAAAGCCGTCAATGTCTTCAATTTCGTAATTAATATCGATCTTTGAAGAATTCTTTAAATTTTTGAGCATATATTCGAGCGTGTTCGTCAGTCCGAGCCGTTCGAGCTGGTAAGGTCTGAGATTATGTGCAATCTCGCGCACTTCTTCGATTGCCAGCGAAGAAGTTTCGGACACTTCACGCAGATATTCACGTGCCGCGTCTTTTTCGGAAATGGAATTCAGACCGAATAACGCCCAGTTTTTTATCGCCAGCAGATATTGTCCCAAGGAGTCGTGCATTTCGGACGCGATTCTTTTTCGTTCTGATTCCTGCGATTCGAGCAAGCGGCGGGAAAATTCCTGCTGGGCAAATTGTTTCCGGCGCAGTTCTTTTTCGCGCAGACGAAATACCATAAACGCAATAAAAACAGCAATTAAACAACTCAGGGCAATAAACCACGTCTGCTGCCAGAAAGGTGCGTTGACGCGGATTTTTAAGCGAGAGCCGACATTATTCCATAAGCCGTCGGAATTGGCGGCGATGACGTGAAACGTAAATTCACCGGCGGGAAGCGACGGCAGATAAACATCGCGGATCGCCCCGACATCCGTCCATTCTTCGCTCAAACCTTCGATGCGATACCGGAATTTAACCTGTTCGGATTTGATAAAACTGATGCCCGTATAACGAATTTCCAAGTTATCATCGTTTGCCTGAAGCGAAATTCCGTCGCGGAAATCAACCTTTTCGCGTTCGATCAAAACGCTCTCGATCTCGACGGGCGGCGGCTGAAGATTAAACGAAACTTCATTCGGATTGACGATCGCGATGCCGTCTTGTGTCGGAAACCAGAATTTTCCGTCCGCCGTTTCGATTCCCGCCGGCTGCCGCCCGCCGTTCGCTTCGGTGCTGAGCATTCCGTCCTGCTTGCCGTAGGCGACGCTGTTGATTTTTTTGATCTTGCCGTCGGCAAAATCTTCGAGGTCTTTTTTTGAAACCCGAAAAATCCCCCTGTTGCAGCTGATCCAGAAATTTTCTTTCGCGTCTTCAAAAATTTGAAAAACGCCGTTGCTGAAAAGTCCGTCCTTCATTGTAAAGTTTGTAAACTGTCCATCGCGGAAACGGCTCAAGCCGCTGTCGTAAGTTCCGATCCAGAGCGTTCCGTCCCGGTCTTCGTAAATTGTCCGAATGCGATTGCCCGCGAGTCCGTCGGCGGTTGTAAATGAAACAAACCTGTTATTTTCAAATTTTACGAGTCCTTCGTAAGTGCCGAACCAAAGCACGCCGGTGCGGTCTTGATGAATAAATTTGACATCATCGGACGGCAATCCGTCGGCGGTTGTAAATTTTTTAATTATTCGGTTATCCCGCATTTTGAATAAACCCTTTTCCGACGCAACCCAGATATTTCCTTCGCGGTCATTTTTAATTGCCCAGACCGTTTGCTTGAAATCACTTGAAAAATCGCCGAATTTTCCGTCTTTCAACTGATACAAACCGCCCCACACACCGACCCATAAAACGCCGGAATCATCTTCAAATAAGGAAGATACGGCAATTTTATCGCCTTTGGTGTTTCTGACATCGACCGTTTCAAATTTTTCGCTGCGGAGGCGGCTTAAACCCTGCGTTGTTCCGATATAAATATCGCCGCCGCGCGTCTTTAAAAGCGGATAAACTTCGTTATGAACCAAACCGTCAGCGGTCGAATACGATTTTATAAATTGTTTCTGCAAACGATTTAAGCCTTTATCGGTGGTAATCCAGATCGAGTCTTCACGGTCTTTGAACAGATTGGCAACCGAAAGGCTCGACAGATTGGCTTTTTTATCCCAAACCGTGAATTTTCCGTCCTTAAAACGCACCACGCCGATGCCTTCGATCCACGGCATCGCCGAAGCGAACCAGATGCTTCCGTCTTTTTCTTCGAGATACGGGCGCAGGCAAACACGCGCCGGAACGCCGTCTTCAGCCGTAAATGTTTTGATTTTACCGTCTTTTAAGCGGTAAACTCCGCGCAGATCGCCGAACCATAAATTTGCCTGACTGTCTTCAAAAAATCTCAAACCGCTGAAATAGTCATTATAAAATTCGGTTTTCAAGGGATAAATTATTTCTCTCCGGTCGGGCGTGATCTGTTTAAGTTCGTTTTTATCATAGAACCAGGTGCTGCCGCTCGGAGCGAGGAAAAAACGCGCTTCATTCGGATAATCGGCATCACCAGCCGCCACGAATTTCCCGTCGCGGAAATAACAATTGCCGGAATCCGTATTGATTAATAATTCACCATTCACATCTTTTGTAAACGCCTGAATCGAATTTGAAGGCAAACCGTCACGGGTTGTAAAGGATCGAAAAATTCCATTGCGGTAAATTGTCACGCCGCCGTTTTCCGTTCCGGCAAAAAGAGTCCCGTCTTTTTCAAGATGGAGCAGAAAAAAGCGGTTGTTGGAAATGCCGTTTGTATTGTTTTGGTCGAAAACGGTAAATCTTTCGCCGTCAAAACGCACCAAACCGTCAAAGGTCGTGAACCACAGATAACCGTCCGGCGTTTGCGTAATCCCGCGCACACCGTTTTGCGGCAAGCCGTTGTCGGTCGTCCAGGAATCGAAACGAAATTGAGGTTTTACCGTCGCGACCAGAACAAGACAAATAAAAATGCCGAACAGAGTGCGAAAAATATTTAAATTTAAAAAAATATTCATTTCATCGGCGATAAAAAAAGACGGCAAAAAATTGATTTAAGCAGAAAAATAGTTACTGTAAATAAGCGCATGCGTGTTTGCTTTAACTAAAGCAAGCAGGATGATTGATATTTTTTAATAATTTCGGCTAAAGCCTGTCATTTCTTATAATTTTAATCCGTCAGCTAAAGCCGTACGGCAATTCATAAGATAAATTTTGCACGCGCTTATTTACAATAACTAATTTGTTGAAAAGACATTGCCATAAATCGAGAAAAAACTCAATAAAATTTTGAACTATATTTGAAAAAAAATCCCGGATTTTTCAATAACCGGATTTTCAGCAACCTCGATCATAATTTGACTCGAATAACATTAAACAGCATTCTAAAGAATAGAATTTTCAAGCGACGGGTAAAATCCAAGTGAACGGCTTACAGAGATTTATCAGAAAAATAATAAAGCTTAAAGATGATTTCGGGAAAATCGGATTTTGGGCGGCGTTTTCGCTCGTGATGCCGATCTTCGGTCTGACGGCGTTTATCGGTGTGATTTACAGCGTCAGCCCGTGGCTGCGGGAAAATCCAACCGAAGGAATTTTTGCTTTTATCGTCAGCGTTGCGGTTCTTGCGGGTTTAGCGATTCTGCCGACGAATATTGTCGGTATGGTCAGCGGCTGGGCGTTTGATTTCCAATTCGGACTGCTCGCGATGCTCGGCGCAATCGGCGGTGCGCTCGGCATCAATTATTTTGTTTCAAAGCGTCTCGCCGGGGAAAATTTCAACAAAGTTCTTGAAAGAAACCCGAGATTAAAAGCCGTTCACAAGGCACTTCTCAGAGAAAGTTTTTTCAAAGCACTGATTATCATCATCCTTTTGCGCCTCTCTCCGGCAGTTCCGTTTGCGGCGACGAATTTTATGATTTCGGCTTCGGGCGTTTCGATCAAAATCTTTCTGCTCGGAACTCTTTTAGGCTATCTGCCGCGAACTTCGGCAACCGTTTTTGTCGGTGCGAGCCTGACCGAACTCAATTTTAAACAGCCGCAGGAATCGTGGATGATTATTCTCGGCATCATCGCCACGATTGCTGCGATGATCGTCATCGGCGTTTTCAGCAAACGTGCGCTCAACCGAATGACGGCGGAGAATGTTTAGAAATTTTTTTAATTACTGATTTTCAAACATCATTATTGCTTAATTGATTTTAAAATTATAAACAATTATGCCTGATACTTTGAAGGGTTTTCCTTGTAATACTGTCGGTGAAAACTTTGCCTCTCGTGCCGCCTGTGCCGAAGAACTACGAAGCATAGGATGTCCGCTGACTGCTTTTGCCGAGACAACATTTCCTTTTTCGTCCACCAATACCTCTACATTGACCGTGCCTCCGGCTTTGACAGCTTTTGCCGCCGCCGGATAAGCAGGCGCGGGCAAACTGATCGCTTTTCCGTTTAAAACTCCGCCCGAAATAGGTTTTGAAGAAGTTGTTTGATCGGGAGTTTCAATTTTGGCATTGGTTAAATCTTTATCTGAATCTGCATTCTCCTCCGGATTCGGATTATTTTCGGCTATTTTCAATTCTTCGGCTTTTTGCTCGTCTGTTGCCGCAAGATCATTTTTGCCGAGTTTGCGGTAGGCTTCGGCGCGTTTCGAGTAATGATCTCCGTGTTCCGGTTTCAGGCGAATGGCTTCCGTGAAATCTTTGACAGCGTTTTCGTAATCGCTAGTTTGAATATATAAATCGCCGCGTTTGGAATAATTATAATGAGAATCCAGTTCTTCAATTCCCTTACTTATATCTGCAATCGCTTCGTCAAGCATTCCTTTTTCTTGATAAATACTACTGCGAGCTCCATAAAATATTAAATAGTCAGGTTTGAGCCGGATGGCTTCATTCAAATCTGCCAAAGCCGACTCGTAATCTTTTTTTGCCAGATAGAAACTTCCTCGGCAAGCAAGAGCATGGGCATTTTTCGGGTCGAGCCGTACGGCTTCGGAACACGCGCCAAATACACATTCTTCATCTTCGATTGAATAATTATTCGATTGCATATGTTCAGATGCTCTTTTGAAATATTCATCCGAAGTTTCGGGTTCGGGTTTGCCGGGAATTTCGCAATGATACTGTTTGGTAAATTTTGCCAAAGGATTATTTTTACAAGCCAAGCCGCCGATTAGCAGCAAAACTATAATCAAACAATTTGTAATCAAATTTTTCATTTTCTTATCTCCAAAGAAGCTAATTATTTTTTTACTTGTTTTACAATTTAATTTTGCGATTCAGACATTTTTTCTAATACCTTCATTTTCGTTTGTTTTTCAACCTCGTTTTCATCGCCGCTGCAATTCTATCAAAACTCATTGCGGCATAGTTTTTGAACTACCGCAAATTGCTGAGTTTATTAAGAAATATTGCCCGCGAAATACGCGAAACACACGAAAAGGGAAAGGTTTTCGAAAATATTTTATTTTAGCGTCTTTCGCGTCTTTGGCGGGTAAATTTTTCCCGGGGTTTAATGCCCGGCAATTATCCGACCGCTCAAAAATGATTTTGATCAGATGATTTCTCTATTTCCTTCATTTTCTCAAAAAGTTGTCCAACTGTTTCAGGCAAAGATTCCTTTTTCTCATTCTGATATCTGTCAAAGGTATCGAATTTGACAGTTTTGTTGACTGGCTTTGAAAAATAAGTAATTTCAGCCCAATATCCGTAATCGTATCCTTTATCAAAAATTTTGTAGATTTCCGCCGCTGCAAGAAAATCCGCTTGTTTGGCAAGATTTGTCAACTCTTTAATTTTTTCCTGATTGATTTGCGAGCAATCGGCTTTCCGATTATGAAACTTTTCTTCGAATTCCTGCCTGAAGGATTCGCAGTCAATCCGACCGCTTTTATATATATGCAAAATGATTTCTCTCTTCTTCACATTCTCAAAACTTCCTCGCAGAAACTTGAAAAGAAGTTCATCCGAATTTTTCGTGTTTCCGTCTTTTTGCGCCGGAAAACAATTCGATAATCCGAAAATGCAGAGCATTAACAAAAAACCGGACAATACAAACTTCAGATAGTTTTTCTTTATTTTCGTTTCCTTTTCCATTTAATTTACTTAGTTCGTCTTTTTAAGATTGCCCTGAGCGTCAAAAGTCACGCTCTCTTTTTCCGAACGGTCGCCGTAAGTTTCGACTCGCCATTCGAGTGCGACGGCTTTACTAAACTGATCAACGCGTTTTCTGATTGTAATACTACTGATTTTAGGACTTGACACTTTGGCGTTTTCGAGCGTTTTTTGCATGACTTTCGGAATGAGCGAAAAATCAATTTCGTCAACATCGAAATAAACAGGCTGCGGAAATATTTGTTTAACCGCGTCTTCCGGCATTCCGCTTTGCAGCATTTCTTCTTCGCGTTTCTTATCTTGCAGGGTTTTTTGAGAAAGAGATCTGCCTGCCCGCAAAAATTCCTGCGAATCAAAACGGTAGATATTCAGTTCATCCGGATTTTTCGGGTCTAACGCAGTAAAGTAAAAATTTTCGATTTGAATGCTCAAATCCGAGACGGATAGTTTTCCGCCGAACAGCGGCTTGATTTCCGCCAGCGACTTTTTCATTTGATGGGTGTCGAGAAATTTGATGCGCGGTTTGACATTAGTGGCGGCGACATCCACGATTTCGCCTTGTAAATTGGCGGTATATTTCGATTCATTCCTCGAATCGGCAACATAAATCTCACACCGAATCGCGTCGCGCCATTTATCTACATTGGAAACGAGATTGTCATCGCGGTTGACCGATTGCTTGTTGATAACGATCCGGCTGACCTGCGTTTTGTCCATATAGGGATTTTTTTCGGCAAGTTCGATTGCCGCCGTCATCGCTTTATCTAAAATGGAAACATCAATTTCGTCGAGCCGAAAATTCTTCCAATGGGACGGATATTTAAATCTATCTTCGCGCAAAAATCCTTTTGAATAAACAAATTTTTTCGTGCCGGTGTTAAAGAAAACTTTGTTATTCGTAATTTCTATTTCAACCAAAGTTCCTCGCGCGCTGCTTTCTTTTTCCGTAAAAGCGGCAAAGGCTTTCTGCAAGTTGCTTTGATCAAACATATACAGGTCGCGGAAAAAAAGGCTGCAAGACAAATTTGTCAGCAAAACAAGAAAAATTATTAACGGCAATTTTATTTTCATATATTTTCTCCTCTTTCTTTTCCGACGATGTGTTTATAATTTTATCTCAATTAAATTACTTTTTAAAAAAGTTTTCGGTAATTTCCGTCAACACATAATCGGCTTCGGCTTCTTTACCGAATGGGACGGGAACGAGAAATTTATTTATCGTTTATTAAAGTCCAATTGCAAATAAGTTCCTTTCCGGTCGGCTGAATATAGGTAAAATAGCCCTTTGCGCCTCTTTTAAACCACGGCTCGATTGGCGGCAGAGGATTTTTGTTCCAGGAATTTTCCATCAAACTTCCGATGTGTTTTTTAGTTAGATTAGAAGTTAATTTCATCGCTACGAAACCGTTTTTGTCGTAATACCATTCCCACGTTCCGCCGTCGCTTGTTCCGTTTCCGCCGCGCCATTCAAAATACTGTCCAACGAAGCTGTCGTAGGGTTGGTTTTTTCCGATTTCTAAAGTTCCGGAAGTTATTTTTCCATATAAAGTTATATGTGTGACATTTAAATAAACAAACATATTTTCTCCTTGTAAATTTGTAAAAACTCGATTAATTTTTAAGCCATTCGAGATAACTTCAGCTTTATAATTCGCCGATTCTTTTTGCCCCTGACGGCAGACCGCTTTTATCGATATTTGCACTTTGCGTCTTCAGGTCGCCGATATAAATCGTGCCGTAAAGTTTCTGCGCGGAAATTTCTGCCCCGACTCCGGCAAAGGGAATGTCTATCGTGATAACTTTATTTTTTGTCTGGTCGGTAATTTCATAGACCGTGTAAAGATACGATGCCGAATTGCGTATATTGTCGAGATCGGCTTTGGTCGCCTTGGAAAAACCGTTGACAAGTTTCGGAGCGATTTCAAAAAGTTTCGATTTTGCCATGAATTTAACGACATCGCTCCATTTTGCGCCGAGCGAAACATTTATGCTCCAACTTGCATCATTTGTCCCGTGCAGATTTTGCGGATTACTGCAATTATAGACGAATATCGCACACAGCCCCGCTCCGCCGCCTAAACCGGCACCGAGTCTTAAATACGTCATATTTAAAGAATGCTTATGCGAAGGCACTCCGAGATTGGAAATGGAACCTTCCATAGTTTCAAATCCGACAAGACCGAGAGTTCCGCCGCCTTTAACGCCGACACCAAACCAATTCATAAAGTTGTTCATATAAATTTCTCCTTTTTTTTACACTTGAATTTTTAATTAATTTCCCTACAAGAATTGTTTAACGATTTTCCGCAAATGAAGGCAATGCCGCGTTCTGCGCTGACCAGATGAAAATTTTCCGCTTCGATCATCCGGCAAATTTCGCGCACGTCTTTTTGAAAAAAAGAAGCGATTTGCACGAGCGTAAACGCGGAAACATTCTGTCGGCAGTTTTCGCAAAAATGCTTCTGCCGGTTTCCGTTTGTTCGGATAATCGTAATTTCGTGAGTTTCTCTGATCACTTCGATCCGTCTTTTCATAATCCTCATTTGCCGGAATCCTAAAATTTTGTTGCCGACCTATTTCGGCTCGTGTTAAAATTCGGTTTCAAAGCCCGATTTTTTCCCGACGTGAATATTTTTGACCGGATGCTTGCTAAAAATCCTTAATTTGTCGGCTAATAATTGCTAATTGTTCCTAAATGAATGGAAACTATAAAAGAATCAACAGTTTACTTTGACGAATTCGTTCTTGATCCGGCGCGTCGCTTACTTCAAAAAAACAATCAAACAATCAATTTAAATTCAAAAACCCTTGACTTGCTGCTCGCTTTAATCGAAAAGAGCGGAGAAATCGTTACCAAAGACGAATTGCTCGACACGGTTTGGGCGAATCAGTTTGTCGAGGAAAACAATCTGACGGTTCACATCGCGGCTTTGCGAAAAGCTCTCGGCGAAAAAAAGGGCGAACACCGTTTTATCGTAACCGTGCCGGGAAAAGGTTATGTTTTCGTAGCGGAAATCGAGCGGAAATCATTAGATCAAACGGAAAATACAGCGATTTCGGTTAGGGAAAATCAGCCTCCGGATTTCTCTGTTTCCGCTAAATTAAGCAAAAGAGAATCGCTCATCGGGCGCGAAAGGGAAATCGCGGAAATCAAGGATTTACTGCAAACGAATGATATAAATTTAATAACTTTGACCGGAACGGGCGGAACGGGAAAAACGAGTCTGGCGCGGGCAATCGGTTTTGAATTATTCGATAATTTTGCGGACGGCGTATTTTTTACGGAACTTGCCAGTATTGCCAACGCCGAACTTCTTTTTCCGGCAATCGTTCAAAGCGTCGGGGCTGAAGAATTTAATAAAAACACGCCGCTCGAAAGTCTTAAAACTTTTTTCGAAGAACGCCGCGTTTTATTGATTTTGGATAATTTCGAGCAGATCGCGTCCGCCGCACCGCTGTTGCAAGAGCTTTTGGATTCTTCCGATCATTTAAAGATTTTGGTAACGAGCCGGATTCCTCTGCGGCTTAAAAATGAAACCGAATATCGCGTTGCGCCGCTCGCCGTGCCGGAAAAATCCGCCAGTTCGGTAGATGAATTAACCGAATTTCCGGCAATCGATCTTTTCCTCGTGCGGGCGCGAAATGCACGACCGAATTTCGTTTTAACCCCGAAAAACGCGCCGCCGATTGCCGCAATTTGTCAAAAACTGGACGGTTTGCCGCTCGCCATCGAGCTTGCCGCCGCCCGCATAAAAGTGCTTTCGCCGCCGGAAATTTTGAAACGGCTGGAAAATTCCCTCGATTTATTGACGGGCGGCGCAACGGATTTGCCCGAACGCCACCAGACGATGCGGGCGACGGTTAAATGGAGCTATGATCTGCTCGATGATGTTGAAAAAACTATATTCCGACGATTGGCAGTTTTTTCCGGCGGTTTTACGATTGATTCCGCCGAAGCCGTGACTGGAAAGAGTTGGAGAAAGGGAGAAAGGGAGAAAGGGAGAAAGGGAGAAGGGGATTTATCTGTTTTAAATGATTTTGAAGAAATTAATAAAAACGAGCATGAAAATTTTACGGGACAAAATCTCTCCCCATCTCCCCATCTCCCCATCTCCCCATCTCCCCATCTCCCTTTCTCCCCATCTGTCCTAGACGGCATTGTCTCGCTTTTGGATAAAGCATTATTGACGGCGAAAGAAATGGCGTGCGGCGGCGTGCGGCTTGGAATGCTGGAAGTGGTACGGGAATTTGCTCTGGAATGTTTAGAGGAAAGCGGTGAATCCGAAACTTTGCGGCAAAACCACGCCCGGTATTTTCTTGTGCTGGCAGAAGAATCGGAACCGAATCTTTTGAGCGAACAATCCGTTGAAACAATGGAAAAACTCGAATCCGAGCATAATAATATTCGCGCTGCGCTTCATTGGTCGCTGGTAAAAGACGCGGAAACGGCGGCGCGGCTGACAGCGGCTTTGCGATATTTCTGGTTAAATCGCTCACATATTTCGGAAGGGCGCAACTGGATGGAAGCCGCTTTAAACAAAAGTAAGGAAATTTCTTCTACCGTCCGCACCAAACTATTAAACGGTTTCGGTCAATTTACGCGCAATCAGGGTGATTATGAAACGGCTCAAAAAGTTTATCGAGAAGGCTTGGCAGTTGCCGTTGAAGCGGAAGATTGGCAGCAAATTGCCAACTCGAAATTCGGTCTGGCGACATTGGCAACGCGGCAGGGCGATTTTGCAAATGCACAAGTTTTAACCGAAGAAGTTTTGGAAATCAGCCGGCGGATCGGGGACGAATCAATTATGTGTTTTGCGCTTGCAGCTCTGGCTGATCTGGAACTTGCCAGAGGCGAAACGGCGGCGGCGCGTCCCCTTATCGAGCAATCTCTCGTTATTTCCGAAAATCTCGGAAATAAACTGGTTTCGAGCGTGAATTTAACAAATTTGGGAATCGTTTCTTTCAGCGAGAAAAATTATAATGCTGCGCAGACGCAATTTGTCGAATCTTTGAAAATAGCGCACGAACTCGGTAATAAATCGGTGGTTTCCTGCGCTCTGGACGGTTTAGCCGCGCTTTTCGAAAAAAGTGGAAATGCGGAAAAATCGGCGCAATTGGCGGGCGCGGCGGAAAGTTTGCGCGAATCAATCGGCTATGAAATCGAACGCACCGAACGCCGTTTCCGTGATATTTTTATTGCTGAAACACGCACCACATTGGGAGAAAATTTATTTAACCGCGAATTTGAAAAAGGACGCGCAATGCCACTGAGCGAAGCCCTCGCGCTTGCCGATAGTTTACCCGAAGATGAAAATCAGACGGACGAAATCATCATCGAAACTCACAAATTCGAGCGCATCACAATCGAAGAAGAAATCATCCCGGAACCGCAAGAAAAAACGCTTAAACTAAACCGAAAGCAGGGAATTTCAGCAGGTTTTACTTACGCGCTGATCATTGGTTTTATATTTGTCGCGCTCTTTGTTTTTTGGTTTTGGATAATCTGACGCTTCCTGCATTAAGAAAACGGTAATCTTTAGATTAAACCGATTTCTTAATGCAAAAAGGTGTCGCAAACTGCAAATCTGAAAACTCAGATCTGCCTTTAGTTTGTTTTAGCTTTCGCTTTGGCAAAATCTCCGGCTTTGAAGATGGAAATTTTGTCGAGCGAAATATATTTTCGCATCGCCGCATTAACCTGTTCGGCGGTCAACGCCGCGATTTGCTTATCAACCGCTTCATCGAAAGCCAGCGTTCGTTTCAGGTAAAGATAATTTCGTAACCTTCCCGCCAATTGATTATCCTGAGCGCGTTGCTGTCGGCGATATTGAAGAAAACCGTTTTTGGCTGATTCGACTTCTTCCGCCGTAAAACCTTCCTTCAAAACTTTTTCCAATTCCTCACGAAAACCTGTTTCCACTTTTTCGGCGTTTTCCGGAGCATAAATCGCGTTGGCAAAAAATGTTCCGGTTTCGTCAATCGAACTTGCGCCGACCGAAGACCCGCCGCCGTAAGAAACACCGTCTTTCTGGCGAATGCGCGTCAGAAAACGCGAATTCAAGAAACCGCCGCCGAACATAAAGTTGCCTAACTCCAAAGCCGCGAAATCGGGATTGTCATCGCGCAATTTCAGATTTAGACGGGCAATGAAGATAGCATTGGCTTTATCGGGCGATTCGATTGATTGATTGACCGCCGCAATATCGAAATACTCGGTCGGAATCCGCGCAAATTTTGAAGGACTTTTCCAATTGCCGAAAAGTTCTTTGATCTGCGCCTCAGCCGCTTTCGGATCGAAATCTCCGACAATGGCGATTTCGCCCGTAGATGCGCCGTAAAAATCCTTGTAGAATTTCTTGACATCATCGAGCGTCAAGGCTTTTATTTGGGCAATACGTTCTTCGCCGCTGATCGCGTGCCGCACATCGCCTTTCGGATAGCGGTTAAACTGTTTATTCATCGCCTCGATCGCTTTGGTTGTCGGCTCGCTCAGAGAGGCTTCGATTTGCGTCAAACTTTCCGCTTTTAATCGCTCGAATTCTTCCGCCGGGAAATTCGATTCTTTCATTAATTCCGCCACCAGATTTAAAACTTCCGGCAGATTTTGCCGCGTCGTTTGAATCGTAGCACTCGTGTTTGCCGCATCGCCGAAGACGAAAACCTGCGCTTTCAAGCGGCTAAATTCATCCTGAATCTGCTGGCGCGAGCGTTTTGCCGTGCCGCGCATCAGCATTTGCCCGGTAAAACTTGCGGCGATTACCCGATTCATCAAAGATTTTTCATCGCCAAACCGGAAAATTATACTGGCAAAAACCGTATCGCCGCGATTTTCCTTTGGCAGAAACGCGGTTTTTATTCCGCCGATTTCCGAGCGCGTCGTGCGCGATTCGATATTGGCAGGACTCGGATCAAATGCTTCGCCCGCGGCAACCGTTGCGCTTCCTTTGAAATCTTTCAGCATCGCCATAACATCATCTTCGGTTGTGTTCGGGATTTCGGCGCGGTCGGGTTTTTCGGTCGGGAGAAACTGACCGACGGTTCTGTTTGATTGCTTAAAATATTTTTGAGCGACTCGCTGAACATCTTCCGCCGTAACCTTCTGCACGCGGTCGCGGTGCAAAAGCATCAAACGCCAATCTCCCTGAGCGATCCATTCGGAAAGTTCGAGCGCGGCACGTTCGGGATTGTTCATCAATTGTTCGTTATTTCTTGCCGATTGCAGCTTGGCACGCTCGATCTCTTCTTTGGTCGGAGCAGAAGTTGCAAAAGTTTCAACTGTTTCGATCAGCGTATTTCGCGCATCGTCAATTGATTTATCCTTCGGAAGCTGTGAACCGAAGATCATAAAGCCCGGTTCTTTGGTCGGAAAAGAAAGACTGAAGATCGATGTCGCTTTTTTCGTTTCGACCAGAGATTTATACAATCTGCCGGAAGGCGTATTCGATAAAACATTTGAAAGCACTTCCAAAGCGGCAAAATCGGGATGCGCTCCCGCCGGAATGTGATAACCCGCCATCAGCATCTGTATATCACCGACACGGCGAACGGTTGTGGTTCTTTCGCCGTCCTGAGTCGGTTCGACGGTGTAGCTTTTCGTCAGTACGCGCTCCGGTTTAGCAATCGCGCCGAAAAATTTATTGACCAATCCGATGGTTTTCGCCTCGTCGATTTTGCCCGAAACAACCAAAATCGCATTGTCCGGCTGATAATATTTTTTGTAGAAGGCTTGCAGACGGTCAATCGGCACGTTTTCGACATCGGAACGCGCTCCGATCGTTGATTTTCCGTAGTTATGCCATTCAAACGCCGCGCCCATAACTCTCTGCCAGAGAACGCGAAACGGATTGTTTTCGCCCGATTCCATCTCGTTGCGGACGACTGAAAACTCGCTTTTTAAATCCTTTTCGGAGATAAAAGAATTAATCATCCGGTCGGCTTCCATATCCAAAGCCCAACTGAGATTTTCATCCGTTGCCGAAAAACTCTCGAAATAATTGGTGCGGTCAACCCAGGTCGTTCCGTTCGGGCGCATTCCGCGCTTGGTCAATTCAGCCGGAATATCGGGGAACCGCGGCGTTCCTTTGAAAACGAGATGCTCCAAAAGATGCGCCATTCCGGTTTCGCCGTAATTTTCGTGGCGCGAACCGACCAGATATGTCACATTAACCGTAATTGTTTCTTTCGTTTGATCGGGAAAGAGCAAAACCCTCATTCCGTTTGCCAGCGCATATTCGGTAATTCCCTCGACCGTTGTCATTCGCTGAACTCCGGCAGGCAATTCCGTTTGAGCTTTTGCCGTTTGCACAAAAGAAAATGTCGTCAATAAAAGCGAAATAATCAAAAGCGCACATATCTCGGCGCGTTTATTAAAATTCATACAGCCTCCTGATTTTAGTTGTTAGAAAAATTTTTCCAAGTTGAAATTACGGCTATTATACCTTCATTTCAGGTGCGGTTGCAAAAAACTTTTCAAGTTGTCGGGAATAATAGATTTGAGGTATTTGATTAGGACAGGTTTCAGTAGCAAGTTTAAAAGTGAAAAAGTGAAAAAGATTAAAAGTTTCTATTAATTTGCAGACAAATTTGCTCAAAATAAAGGTTTTCCTGTTTTTCCTAAAACCAAAACCAGAAAACACCAAAAACTTTTTCACTTTTTCACTTTTTCACTTTTAAACTTTTTTATTCGTTACTCTTCAATCACGAAAATATATGTTAGATCGGTTGTAGAATTTTTCTTACGCGTCGTAAAGAGAGATTTTTTTGCGGCAATTATGCAAATTTCCTGCAACACGTGATGACCGTTTAAGGCTTTGGCTTCAATGACTTCGCCGTCGGGATTGATCGTTATTCGAACTCTGATTCGTTTTTCCTTAAAGACGGTTTTCTTTAATTCGACCAGATCCAGCGTCGGAAGCTGTTCGGCTTCGATTTTCGGTATGACAACATCTTCAGCGCCGATGTTGGTAAAATGTTTGACGTAGGCGCGATAGGAAAAATTCGGGTAAATCACCGGTGTTTCAATCGGAATTGTTGGAATTATCGGTGTTTTATAAACCGTCGGCGATGAAGCTGCGATGCGCGGATTTGTCGGGTCGGTTTTTTTTGTCGGCGATGAAACTGCTATTAAAAGAGAGATCGGAAGTATTGCGGCTAATCCGCAAATAAAGATGATAACCAAAATTGTTATGGGGACACTCGATTCTTTAACGGCATTTGAATTATCGTCCAGTTCTTTAAAAAGATTGGCTTTTTCGTTGTCGTTAAATCGCGGAAGTTTCACCGGCTGAGCCGCCGGTTTATCGGGAACTTCAAAAATCTTTTCGAGCAAAATCGGAATCTCCGCTCCGCAGTAGCAGCAATCGGCAAATTTTTTTTTCGCCGAAATATCTTTGATTAACGCGCCGCATTGTGAACAGGTAATTGCTTTCATTTTCAATCTTTTCCTATGAACTTTGATTAAAAATGTTGGAGAATCTCCCGATCTCGGCATTGGCAGCCGACGGAATCAGAATGCTGTAATCTTCGATAAAATCGCGTTCGCTCGAGATAATTTTCGTCTTAATTTCGAGAGTTTTCATAAAAGACGTATCGGAAAGATTTGCCCATAAAACTTTAATTCCATAACCTGCAAAATTTATGTTATTGAAATGATAGGTTTTAGAGCATAGCCCGTTACTGATAATGATTTTATCGTGCAGAAAATAAATGGTTCCCGGAATTGAATCGCGCTCGTGATTTTCGGTATTTTCATAAATTTGTATGCCCGTCGGCAAGAGAAGGGATTTATTATTTCGGGAATCGGCAAATTCCAAATTATATGCGTATTTCCATTCTTCCCTCGTATAATCGAATTTTCCCAACAAGTTCTCGTTTCCGGGCAAAGTTTCGAT
>CAYUGW010000014.1:17530-19491 GCA_964444245.1 uncultured Blastocatellaceae bacterium
GACGGAAATCGCCGAACTCAACCGGCAGTTAGACGAACAAACGCGCTTTTTTGACGCGATTTTGTCGTCAATCAGCGATTTTGCCTACACTTTTGATCGGGAAGGACGTTTTGTTTTTGTTAATCAAGCTCTGTTAGACCTCTGGGGATTGAAACTCGAACAGGCAGTCGGTAAAAATTTTTTCGATCTCGAATATCCGTTTGAACTGGCGGCGCGTCTTCAAGATCAGATTCAGCAGGTTTTCGATACGAAGCAGAGAATAACGGATGAAACGCCGTACACCAGCCCGAGCGGAAATACCGGCTATTACGAATATATTTTCAGCCCGTTTTTCGGCGAAGGCGGCGCGGTCGAACTCGTTGTCGGAACAACGCGCAATATTACCGAACGCAAACAGGCGGAAGAAGAAATAAAAAAATTAAGCGATCAAAATCGTGAAATTCTGGAAAGTATCACCGATGCCTTTTTCGCCATTGATGATGAATGGCGTTTTACCTACGCCAATAAACAAGCCGAAAAGCTGCTCGACCGCGAGCCGGGAGACCTGATCGGAAAGGTTATCTGGGAAATATATCCGGGACTTACGGGCAGCGAGTTTGAAAATGTGTATCGCCGTACCGCTTCTGAAAAAATTCCGTTGTCAATTACTTCATATTATCCCGATCACGACCGTTGGTACGATGTGAATGTTTATCCCGCGCCAAAAGGCATCACCATTTATTTCAGAAATGCGACGGAACGAATCAGGACAGAGGAATTTCTTAGAAAAAGTCAGGCGGAAAGCGACAAACAGCGGCGGTTATACGACACGATCCTTTCAAACACGCCGGATTTGGTTTATGTTTTTAATCTCGAACACCGTTTTATTTATGCCAACGAAGTGCTTCTGAAAATGTGGGGCAAGACGTGGGACGAAGCCATCGGAAAAAACTGTCTCGAACTCGGTTATGAGCCGTGGCACGCCGAAATGCACGACCGCGAAATCGAACAGGTAGTTGCTACTAAAAAACCGATTCGCGGCGAAGTTCCGTTTGCAGGCACATTCGGACGGCGCATTTACGATTATATTTTCGTGCCGATTATCGGCGCGGACGGCGAAGTCGAAGCCGTTGCCGGCACCACGCGCGATATTACCGAACGCCAGCAAATGGAAGAAGCATTGCGCGATGCCGACCGCCGCAAGGACGAGTTTTTGGCGACTCTGGCGCACGAACTCCGCAATCCGCTCGCGCCTATTCGCTCCGGTCTGGAAGTTATCCGCCACGTTACTGACGATAAAGCAAAGTTCGCTGAAACACTGGAAATAATCGAGCGGCAAACCAATCAGATCGTTCATCTGGTTGACGATCTGCTCGATATTTCGCGCATCACGCAGGGCAAGATCAAACTTCGGCTCGAACGTTTCGAACTGAAAACCGCGATTGAAATGGCTCTGGAAACAAGTCAGGGATTGATTGACGAATCGGAAAATGAATTGACCGTTTCTCTGCCGGAAAAACCGATTTTCATCAACGCCGATCTGACGCGGACGACGCAGATTTTTCTTAACATTTTAAACAACGCCGCCAAATACAGCGATAAAGGCGGAAAAATTTCGCTCAAGGCAAATACGGAAAACGGCAATGCCGTCATCAGCATTAAAGATACGGGTTTGGGCATCGAACCCGATATGCTCGCTAAAATTTTCGATATGTTCGGTCAGATCGAAACGCCGCACGAACAGGCGCGCGGCGGACTAGGCATCGGTTTGAGCGTCGTCGAAAAATTGGTCGAAATGCACGGCGGCAGCATCGAGGCGTTCAGCGAAGGCGACGGAAAAGGCAGCGAATTTGTCGTCCGTCTGCCGCTTGCCGCCGAACAATCGGCAGAAATTGCGGCGATTCCGCATTCCGAAGACGATATTCTCCAGAAGGCGCAGATGAAAATGCCGGAAAATCAAACTCAGGAAAAATCAATGATTC
>CAYUGW010000015.1:0-19345 GCA_964444245.1 uncultured Blastocatellaceae bacterium
TGTCAAAATTGGCGCACACCGATATTGTCAGGCTTCTGCCGAATCGCATCTGTTTGGGTGCGGGCGAGCCGAAAATATCTTGAATTGTATGTGACCAGGTTTGAATCACTGACTTATCTCCTAAAATTTTTTTTTCTCAAATGTGTTCTTACTGCGAACAGTTAAGAGTTTAACAATAAAACGAACGGACTTGTCAAGACTTTTTTGCAAGGTCTTGAAAAAAAAATATGAAAAAACTAAAAATAACGGTAGTTTTCCACTTGCAAAATTTGAATTCCCATTTGTGAAATAAACTCAATCTTTTCGGGCGTTTTAGATATTTCTCAGACAAGTGAAATTTCCGTGTATTTTGACCTGAAAAAAAATCGTAAAATTTTTTTCAAATCGGATTGATTTAAAGTGGTTTGAAGAGAAAAGAAACTCAAAATCTTTGCCGAAGTTGAGAGAAAAATCCAAAATATCCAAAAATTTGGATAAAATTTTCGAGATTATTCGTCAACAGAAAAACCTTTCTTTAAAGATTTTGAAAAGACTTTTTTAAAAAGAAACTTTAAAAATGTGTGAATCCTTTCGTTTCTAAAAATTCGCTACTCATTCCAGTGATAAGTTCAATCTTCCCGACATTTTCTGTGACTTCTCCGATTTGGTGTAAACGTCTGAAAATTTTATTCGAGATTTTTTTCGGATTTGCTGTAAAAAGTAATTCAAAATCTTCGCCGCCATGCAACAAAAATTTTATCATTTCAGATAAATTAAAAGTTGGGTAATAGTCTTCGAGCGGAGAAAATTGATCAGGAATTTTCTCCCCATATAATTTTGCTCCGACCTGACTTTCAAAACAAATATGATACAAATCGGCGGTAAAACCATCACTTATATCAATCATCGAAGTTGCCAAACTTTTTTCTCCTAAAATTTGTCCGATTTTCGTCTGCGGATTCGGTTTTAATTGTCTTAAAAGTAAATTTTCGTATTTTGAGTTTTTAAATTTTTCGCCTTTTTCTAAAAGCGATAATCCGGCAGCCGCGCCGCCAATTTCGCCGGTTAAAAAAATCAAATCACCAACATTTGCGCCGGAACGCAAAATCGCTTTTCTTTTTCGCACTTCGCCCGCCGCAATCGAATCAATCACGATTTTATCGGGCGTTTTGGAAATGTCGCCGCCGATGAGTTCAACGTCGTATTTATCGGCTAAAGCAAACCAGCCTTCATAAAATTCTTCGACAAAATCCGTTTTCCAGATTTTTTCGGGAACGCCGATCGAAAGCATCGCCCAGACCGGTTTTGCGCCCATCGCGGCAACATCAGAAAGCGAAACTGCCAGAGCTTTATGTCCTAAAAATTGGGCGTTCGTCCAATCGAGGCGAAAATCTATGTCTTCGACGAGCAGATCGGTCGTGATGACGAGATCGGTTTTCGCATTCTTCGGCAAGACCGCCGCATCGTCGCCCGTTTTGGTCAGATTATATTTTTTGCGGATGTTTTCCAGGAATTCAAATTCGGACTTCATAAAATTTTCATTGACACAAATTCATTAAATACTTACAATAACGACGGCGGAATTTATATAAAACTTTAACATAAAAAGAGGTTCAAATGGGACAACCAGCAGTTGCAATACCGGAGAAAATTTTCTTTAAAATCGGCGAAGTTTGCGATTTAGTCGAGGTTCAGGCGCACGTTCTGCGTTATTGGGAAACGGAATTTCCGATGCTTTCGCCGCAAAAAAATCGTTCGGGGCAGAGAAGTTACCGCCGCCGCGATGTCGAGATCGCTCTTCGGATCAAAGAACTTCTCTATGAAGACCTCTATACGATTGCCGGCGCGAAAAAGAAATTGCAGACCGAAATGCGCGATTCGAGCCGTTTGAAAATCGTTCATTCGGAAACTACGAAAAAAGAGAATTTTATCAAAGAAGTCAAAGCCCCCGAACCGGTTGAAAGAGTTGAAATCGAAGATGTTGAAGAAATTCCGGAGATTGAAGAGATCGAGAATTTCGAGGAAAACGGCGAGGTTTTAGAAATTGACGACGAACAAAAAGAAGTTCTCGTATCGATTGCGGCACAACTCCTTGAATTGCGCGAAATGCTGAGAAAGAAACCGGCTTAAAATAGAAATTAAACGCCGCACGGAAAATTTTGAATTTGACAAAACATCAAAACATTTCTAAGCTGTTAAATTCAAGTTGACGGGGCGTGGCGCAGCCCGGTAGCGCGCTTCCTTGGGGTGGAAGAGGTCGCAAGTTCAAATCTTGCCGTCCCGACCAAAAATAAAAAAGGCTTTGGAAAAAATTCCAAAGCCTTTTTTGATTATGACCGGTAAATTTTATTTCGGCGAAACGGTCATAAAAATCGTCTGACCGCGCCGCGAAATAAGCAGCAGAATCGGTCGGTTGCCGCTTTTTTCGATTGCCGCTTGAACATCATCGAGCGAATTGACCGCTTGCCGGTTGATTTGCAAAATTACGTCGCCGCGCTGGATTCCTTTTTCCGCCGCCGCACCGCTCGGATCAACATTCATAACGACCAAACCGTCATTTGATTCCAGTTTAAGCTGCTGCGCGATTTCCGGCGTGATCGGCTGGAGAGTTAAACCTAATTTGCCGCTTTGCTCAGAATTTTCCGGGGCTTTTTTCTCTTCTTCGCCGCCTGCGGTTCTTGCGCCTTCAATGTTAAATTCATCGAGCGTGGCGGTTAATTCCTGCTCCGCGCCGTCGCGCCTGATTTTGATCTTGATCTCGCTTCCGGGCAGAGTTCCGGCAACTTTGTTTCGCAAAGTGTTGCTGTCTTCGACCGCTTCATTGTTGATTGCCAAAATTATATCGCCCGTTTTGACTCCGGCTTTTTCCGCCGCGCTGCCCGAGCGCACATTGCTCACCAAAACCCCTTTTGTTTCTTTCAAATCGAGATTTTGCGCGATGTCTTCGGTCAGGTTTTGGATATTAACGCCGAGCATTCCGCGCCTGACTCTGCCGTTTTGCAAAAGCTGCTCCATCACGGATTTCGCCATATTTGACGGAATCGAAAAACCGATGCCGATATTTCCGCCGGAGTTTCCGCCGGAAAGAATCTGCGAATTGATTCCGATCAGTTCGCCGCTTATGTTGACCAGCGCACCGCCCGAATTTCCGCGATTGATCGGCGCATCGGTTTGCAGAAAATCTTCGAACGTTCCGTCGCTGATTCCGGTTTGGCGACCTTTTGCCGAGATAATTCCGGCTGTTACCGTCTGACCGATTCCCAGAGGATTCCCGATTGCCAGAACAATATCGCCGACCCTTACGTTATCGGAATTTCCGAGATTCAAAAACGGCAGATTTTGTTGTTCGATCTTCAAAACCGCCAGATCGCTCGGCGGATCCGTGCCGACGATTTTTGCTTCAAAACTTCGCTTATCGTTCATCTGAACAATAATTTTCTCCGCGCCGTCAACCACGTGATTATTCGTTAAAATCGTGCCGTCCGCGCTGACGATAACGCCCGAACCGACTCCGCGTTCGAGCGGTCTTTGCTGTTCCTGCGGTTGTTGCGGCATATTGAAAAAATCGCCGAAGGGGAATTGCTGCGGTTGACTCGAAGCCTTGCGCTCGGCATTAATTGTGACAACCGCCGGAGCTGATTTTTCAACGACATCGGCGTAGGAAGTTCGCATTCCGTCAACCACGACCGGCGCGGGCGGGGCTTGAGGCTGAGGCTGAGTTTCAGCAATTTCCTGACCGCCGAAAAAGCCCGAATTGCAGCCTGACAAAACGAGCATAGATAAAATCAGTAAAACTGCTGCAAATTTTATATATCCTGATTGTTGAATTTTTTTCATAAACATCTTTAATTCTCCAAAAATAGCATTGATCAATAGTTAAATTTTACCTTATACAATAAAAGTTACAAATGAAGTAAAGGAAAATCAAGGTTTTAACCGTGAAATTTTTACGAATTGCAGATTAAATTTGTTCAATTAATTACCGACGACTTTCGGCGTTTCGCTGCTGAATATATAAGCCAGAGATTTATAAACGAGTTTGGCACACAGAAATGCGGGCGCGTCCTGATTTTCAAAATAGGAATATTCGACCAGATCCATCCCGACGATGCGGCGTTTTTTGGCGAGTTTGCGGATAAGTTTGAGCGTTTCATACCAACCCAGTCCGCCCGGTTCGGGCGTTCCCGTCGTCGGCATAATGCTCGGATCGAGTCCGTCAATGTCAATCGTTAAATAGACATTTTCGGTCAGGGAATCAACTGCTTCATCGATCCAATTCGTTTTTCCGACAATATCCCGCGCCCAGAAGATTTTGGTCGGCAAACCCGCGTCAATCGCGCGTGCTTCATCGGCAGAAATCGAACGGATTCCGACCTGAACGGAAGGAAGCTTCAAATCCTTGACGACGCGAGCCATAATCGAGGCGTGCGAATGCGGCGTTCCGTCATATTCGTCGCGCAGATCGGCGTGAGCGTCAATCTGCAAAATCGAAAGATTATGATATTTTTCGGCGTGTGCGCGGATTACGGGCGCGCTGATCGAATGTTCGCCGCCTAGCATACACAGGAATTTATCGGATTTGAGCAGTTCTTTCGAATGTTCGTAAAGATCATTCATCATCGCTTCGGGAGTTTCACGCGGTTTGAATTCGTCGAGTGTGTGAATGCCGATTTTATATACTTCCGAATCGGTTTCTTCTTCGTAATGTTCCATATAGCGAGAGACATCGATAATTGCCATCGCGCCGTTTCCCGTCCCCGATCTGAAGGAAACCGTTCCTTCATACGAAACAGGAAGAATCAAAACTCTCGAAGAATCAAAAGCGGCATATTCGGATTCCTCTATTCCGCCGAAATTCATTGGTGTAAGTGATGCTTCAGTCATAAGCTTTTGTTGGTCTTTGATCTTTGATCTTTGGTCTTTGTATCAATACTAACCGGTCTCTTGTAAGAGTAAGTTAACCAGCGAAGACCAAAGTTCAAAGATCAAAGATCAAAGACCTAAAATCCGATTTTTAAGGAATTTCAATCCCTAAATCTTTGCCGGAAAAGCTGAAATTCGGGCGTTTGCGCGTTTTCATAAATTTCGCGGCGGTTTGCGACAGCGCGGTAACGAGCATCGGCAGAGCGATTGACGGATCGCTCGGCACATACGCGGTCGTCGCATTTTTCAAAAGTTTGCCGAATATGTTTCGATGACTTCCGCCGAATGAAGGCGTTCTGGTATCGAGCGGAACGGAATCGGTCGTAATCGAGACGGCGTATTTATGTCCGCGCGGATTTGTCCGCGTAATGTACGAAGAAATTTCCGCCATATTGACCATATTTTGACTGCACACGCTGCCCAGTGTAATAATGCCCGAATTACGCGTTTTTTCGGCGATCTGCATCATTTCCATCGTATCCTGCGTAATATCGAAATTAAATTGAACCTTCTTTTCAAAACGGCTGCGCGCAATCCCTACGGAAAGCTCGGTCGAGAGCAGATCGGGACAATAAACCGGAACACGCGATTTGAAGGCGGCGGTCAGAATGCCGTCTTCGTGGGCGATTTCCGCCAGTTCGCGCCCCAGAAGATGCAGAAATTCGCGCACCGAATACGAACGCGACAGTTCCAATTGATTGATCACGCTGCCGATCCATTCGTCGGCTTCGCGGTATTCTTCCTGATTCGAGAGCATATCGCCGACGCGGGTTACTTCCGCGTCTTCGAGTTCTTCATCGCTCATACTCGGATGCGCCTGATAATGATTGCGCCCGAGAATTTCGTGTATGTCGTGAAAAATTACCGAACCGGAAAGCACCAGAACATCAACAAAACGGTTTTTAACGACATAAGCCAGCAAGCGGCGCATGCCCGACGGAATCAGATTTCCCGAACCGCATAAATAAATGGTGGTCGTATCGTCGAGCATATCGAGCCAGATGCGGTGCGATTCCGCCAGTTGTTTTGCGCCGAATCCCGCGCCTTCCATTTTTTCGAGAAGCCCCGCAACCGAGCGGTCGCGGTCAACCGGAATCGGTCTGGTCGGAACGGTTAAAAATTTTGAAGCCTTTGATTTTCGTTGTGTTGCCATAAATGTCTCCGTATCAATTTTTATAAATATCTATATGTTATATGAACTTTATTCTTTTGTGTTTGATTATTTTTTGCTTGCTTGATTATTTATTTTGAAATTATATTCATTCAGCGAAAGGTAAGTATAACTGTCAACTTGTTTTTCGTAATATTCAATCAACTGATTTCCTTCTTTGGCGGTAATAGCGCCGTCTTTAATTCTTTTCATCACCATACGCCGGAACTGATCGTGAAGTTGTCCGCTGTCAAAACGCACGGATTCCACAGCATCGCCGAGTGTTGCACCTTGAATTACCTTCTTGATGATAAAGCCGTCTTCGCCGATGTGGATATGAACTTCGTGCGGCACGCCGAATAAATTATGATTATTTCCCATAACTTCCTGATATGCGCCGACCAACATCATTGCCAGATAATAAGGTTCGTCCCTTTGTAATTTATGCAGTTCCAAAACGGGTTTTTCGTCGTGCAGATCAACGAATTTGTCAACGATACCGTCGGAATCACAAGTTATATCACAAAGAGTAGCATATTCTGTTAATTTTTTGTTAAGCCGGTGAATCGGCACGATCGGGAAAAGCTGTTCCAAAGCCCAATTGTCCGGCATCGAACGGAAAACCGAAAAGTTTGCCAGATATTTCGCACATAAAAGGCGGCGCAGATCATTAAATTCTTCCGCCACGTATTTCTTTTGCTGGGCGAATTTATCGGCTTGTTCACAGATATCCCAGAAGAGAACTTCGCCTTTACCACGATCTTCCAAAGAAATCAAGCCGAGAATAAACATCGTAAAGAGTTCTTCGCGATGTTCGAGCGCGTCATGATAGTATTCGCGGTAATTTTTTCCGTTGATGCTCTCACGCACATCAAAGAGTTCCTTAACCACCTGCGGATCATTCTCTTTAATCGTCATCGGGGTTGAATCCTTGACGACCGTTTCGATCTCGTCTTGAATATTCGTTACCAGAATCGCGTGATATGCGGTCAGAAAACGCCCCGATTCCTGGATGATCGTCGGATGCGGAACATTTTCGTCGTCGCAAACCGTTTTGATTACATAAATTACATCATTGGCAAATTCCTGCGCGTTGTAATTTGCCGAAGATTCATAAGAAGTGCGCGAACCGTCATAATCAACCGCCATTCCGCCGCCGACATCCAGATATTCAATCGGGATATTTAATTGCTTAATTTTCACATAAGTTCGTGCGGCTTCCTTCATCGCATTCTTAATGCGTTTAATATCAGTAAGTTGCGAGCCGATGTGAAGATGCAGCAATCGGAGCATATCGGTTCTTCCGGCTTCGTTTAAGCGGCGGATTACTTCTAAAATCTCGGTCGTCGTCAAACCGAATTTTGCCGCTTCGCCGCCGGACTTTTCCCATTTTCCAGAACCTTTCGAATAAAGTTTGACGCGCACGCCGAGCATCGGCAGTTTGACATCCGGGTTTTCTGCCGTCAGTTCGTCGGCAATACTTAAAGTGTGTTCGAGTTCGCTCAGTTTTTCGATGACGATAACGACATTTTTTCCGGCTTGTGCGCCGACAAATGCCAGACGGACAAAACTTTTGTCTTTGAAACCGTTTAAAATGAGCAGGCTTTCATCGGTTTGATCCATTGCCAGAGCCGCGTAAAGCTCGGCTCTCGAACCGGCTTCCAAACCGTAATCGTAGCGCGATGCTTCACGCAAGTATTCTTCGACGACGGCGCGGTTTGAATTGACCTTCATCGGATAGACGCACAAATGCCCGCCTTCGTAGTCGAATTCCTTTATCGAATTTTTAAAGGCTTTGTGAAGTTTACGAACTTGTCCGAAAAGCAATTGCGGAAAACGCAGCAAAATCGGCGTGCTGATGCCGCGCTTTTGTAAATCGTCTATAATTTCCTTTAAATCTGCCGAAAGATTTTCGTTTTCAGAGGGGATGACAATTAAATTTCCTTTTTTATTAACTCCGAAATAATTTGCTCCCCAATTATCAATTCCGTAAGTTTCAATGTTCTTTTCGATGACCGCGCTCAAATTCCATTTCTCCAGTAAAAATCGAAATTCCAAATGCGAAATTTCATATATTTATTCAAATTTAATAACTTATAAGAAATCTATCAAAAAATAAAATTTTGAACAACAACTATTTTTTTCGATTTTGTAAAAAAATGTTGGCGGCGGAAAATCCCGACGTAATTCAAACATAAGAGTTTTTGTGTTTTTCTTTTTTAATTTCCCCGCCAAACAAATTTGGCACACTCGTTGCATTAACATGCACCCGGCAGAGTTTTGGGATATGGAAAACACCAGCAAATATAAACGAATAAATAAATTATCGGGTTGTTAAGCCGATTTTCGACTAATAAATGTCGGAACTTGTCAAAAAAATATACCAAAAATTGTCACTTGCTCTCATATATTTTAATTTTGATACGTTCGAGGTAAAAGAGTATGAAAAATAGACAAAGCGGATTTTCTTTAATCGAATTAATGTTAATAATGGTTATTCTCGGAATTATAGCAACCGTTGCAATCCCGTATTTGCTCAAAGCCGTCCATCGCTCCGAAGAAACCAATACGTTTGCGACGATGCGAACAATGAGTTCATCGCAAGTCAATTATTTATCGGAAAACGGCAGATTTGCTAGACTTAGCGAATTAAATGCCGCGCAGGCAAACTCTTTGGGAAATGCGAGCGGAACGGATTTAATTCGCGGAAAATTTACGTTTCAGATGAATCCGGTAACACCGACAGATGCCGAATTGAGAGAAGGATACACGATAGTCGCCTCCAAACCTGCCAATGGAACCGAAACCGCATATATTGTCTCGGTTGATCAAACAGGCGAAATTACTCAAATTTTCCCGTAAAAAATAACTATATTAAACCTTCCATTTGAATTTGGTGAAAAGCAATGAATGTATTTGAAGACCTGCTCGAAGAATTAAAGGAAGAGCATTTACTCGAACAAACAGTAGAAACGATTGATGCCGAAGAACTACAGCTCGAAATACCGGTTTCCGAAGACGGCAAACCGTTAAAAGCCGAAGGCATTAAAAACGATAATTCTTTAACGGACGAAGAAATTCAGGATGCGGAGAGATTTCTCCGGCAATTGGAGGACGAAAGTCGAAATGAAATATCCGGAGAAAATCTTTTGGAGATTGATTCGCCGACGCAAATTCCTCTGGATTCGATAAATCCGCCGCCTGTTTTAAATGAACCTCAGAATCCGAATCCGAAACAAAAACTTACCGAATTTGAATTTTTCCGCAAGCGTGCCATGGAAGAAGTTTCGGCTTTGCAGATGGTTGACAATATTTTTTCGAGCGTCGAACGCGAGCAGATGAAAATTGTTCCGAAACCTTTTGACGATTTGCCGGTCAAAAAGATTCTGCATTCGTTTCTGCAAGTGCCGGAAAACGTCAATTTAAACGAACACGCGGAAGCGGAATTCGAACTGCGGCAGGGAACGGAAAGCTGGTATTCCGCGCTTGCCGAACGCGACCGGCAAATATCGGTCGAAAATCTGCGGTACTGCTGCGAAACAACGCGCCCGCCGCTGAGTCCTCCGGCACTGCTCGCGCTGGCAAAATTTTATCGTAATGCACCTTTTTCCGAATCCGGCAGAAATAAATTCGATTTACTGATCACGCGGCTTTTTTCAAGAGATGTCGAACACAGTAAGCGGGAACTCGTCTTTTCGCACGAAGAACTTAGCGGACACCTCAGCGAACTTTACGCCGAATGGGAAAGCATCGCTTTTTATCCGACTGACGAAAAAGATGAAGAAATCGTCGTTGCCGTCTTAAAATTTGAAGATTTTATTTCGGAAGCAAATCGCTCCGATAGCTTTGACGATTTAATCAAATCGGAGTTTTTTAATCGCGTGAGGGCATTTAAGCGAACCACGGGAGAAAATTTTTACGCGCCGCAGGTTGCGGCTATGTCCATTATTTGCAATGTTAAAATCGGAAACCGCTATGTTGATCTGCTGGAAATCGAAAAGGAAAAAACATTCGAAGAAGCGATTGAAGAGAAATACGGATTTATTTTTGATCAATCGATTTCCGAAGCCACCAACAAATCGCTCCAACTTGCCGAACTCTTAAAACAACATAAAGAAAAGGCAAATATATTTGACCTCGAAGACATCAAACGCCGGCATAACGGGAAACAAAAAACTCAAAACGGAAAAAGTAACCAAAAAAGTTCAAAGAATACGGCTTTTGAATGGCTTCAAGGGATAAACAAAGGAATTCTCGCGGCGACTGTTTTGGCAATAGTTATATCCTTCGGGCTTTATTTCTGGGTTGAAGTTTTAGCGATGCCGCCTAAAGTTTCCGAAGACGTTCAGCAGGTTCATCTGGAAAACACCGAATTCAAGGAATTTATCGAATCGGCGCGAGTCAATAACGAAACCCTTTTTGCCATCGGCTCTCCCGTGTGGGAAACTCTGCCGATTGAAAAAAAGGAAGAAATCTTAGGCAAACTTCTGGCGGACGGAAAAACCAAAAATTACAACAAAGTTCATCTCGTTAATCAAAAAGGTCTGACCATCGGTTCGGCAAATCAAAATAAGATCGAACTCAAATAAGAAAATTATTAGAAGTCATCTCAAAATAAAATATTTGGTTAAGCAAGCCGCTCTCAAGACCGCGTTTCACCTATAAAATAACGGTGAAACGCGGTCTTGAGAGCGGCTTGCTTAACTGACGGGTTAGTATTTTTGAGATAGCTTCTAATTTTCTAATTGATGTTACACAAAAAGTGAATAATGACTGGAGTGCGGGGCGTAACATCAGTTATTTAAAGCAATTTTCGAAATACTTTTTATCAAACCGATTATAAAGTTTTAATTCAGCGGAAGCCAGGCGATTTGCATAAGTTCGGCTATAAGTAATTTTTATAATCATTAGAAAAAGTTATCTGAAAATTGCATTGGTTTTTTAAAAAATTGATTTTAAAGTTAAGCGTGACTGGTGTAGAATCACTTTTTGAATTTCGCTTGGTGAAAAAAGGCGCAAACTTCAAAAAGCTTCTCAAAGCCAGATAATTAAAGGAGATTTTTTAATGAACGCAAAACATGTACTGAATTATGCCGCCGATCAGGAAGCGAGATTCGTTTCCGTCCGGTTTACGGATTTATTGGGGTCGTGGCATCACTTAACTTTTCCGATTGAACAATTAACCGAAGATTCGTTTGAAGAAGGTTTCGGTTTTGACGCTTCGAGTTTGCGCGGTTGGGCGGCGATCAACGAATCGGATATGCTGCTCGTGCCGGATCCGGCGCGGTGTTGGGTTGATCCGTTTACCGAAGACACGACGATTTGCATTATCGCCAATGTCGTCGAACCTATGACCAAAGAAGGTTATTGGCTCGATCCGCGTTCGGTTGCGGTGCGCGCCGAAAGCTATCTGAAATTTACGGGAATCGCCGACACGATCTTCGTCGGACCGGAAGCCGAATTTTTCGTGTTTGACGGAGTTTCGTTTCATAACGAACAGCAATCTTCGGGATACACGATCGAATCCGAAGAAGGACATTGGAATTCGGGCAGAAAGGGCGACGAAACTTCCCCGAATATGGGCTATCACATTCGTCCGAAGGAAGGTTACGTTCCGGTTTCGCCGATGGATTCGCTGATCGATCTGCGGAACGCGATTTCTTCTATCTTAGGCGAAGTCGGCATTCACGTCGAATGTCATCACCACGAAGTGGCGACCGCCGGACAATGCGAAATTGATTTCAAATTTTCCAATCTTTTAAACACGGCGGACAATTTGATGTTGTTTAAGTACATCGTCAAAAACACGACGCACGCCCACGGAAAAACCGCGACCTTTATGCCGAAGCCGCTGTTCGGCGACAACGGTTCGGGAATGCATTGTCATCAGTCTTTGTGGAAGGACGGAAATCCTTTGTTTTCGGGCGATGAATACGCCGGTCTTTCCGAAATGGCAAAATTCTATATCGGCGGACTGCTTAAACACGCGCCGGCTTTGATCGCTTTTGCCGCACCGACCACGAATAGTTATAAACGTCTCGTTCCGGGTTTTGAAGCACCGGTAAATCTTGCATATTCAGCGCGAAACCGTTCGGCTGCCGTAAGAATTCCAATGTTTTCGCAATCGCCGAAAGCCAAGCGTCTGGAATTTCGCCCGCCCGATCCGTCGTGCAATCCGTATCTGACATTTGCCGCGCTCCTGATGGCTGGACTCGACGGCGTGCAAAACCGCATCGATCCGGGCGAACCGCTCGATAAAGATATTTACGATCTCTCGCCCGAAGAATTAAAGGATGTTCCGAGTCTTCCGGGAAGCCTCGAAGAAGCTTTGCTGGCGCTCGAAAACGATCACGAATTCCTGCTCAAAGGCGATGTTTTCTCGGCTGAAATGGTCAAACGCTGGATCAAATACAAGCGCGACAACGAAGTAAATAAACTCCGTCTGCGCCCGCATCCGATGGAATTTACGATGTATTACGATGTTTAATTTCCTGATTTATCAGACATCAAAAGCAGCGGGCAATTTCAGATTTGCCCGCTGCTTTATTTTTGATTTAAACTTTGATTTATGAAAATCGAAAACGTAACGCTCGAAGGCGATTTTGTGCGGCTCGCGCCTTTGGAAAAAGAGCATACCGGAATTCTTTACGAAATCGGTCAAGATAAAGAAATCTGGCGTTGGACGACGGCGAATATCGAGAAATTTGAAGATATGCAAAGATATGTCGAAACCGCGCTCGAAGGACGTGAAAAAGGAGATACTCTGCCGTTTGTTACGATTGACAAAGCCTCGAACGAAATCGTCGGTTCGACCAGATTCGGATTTATTTCCGCTGAAAACCGCCACGCAGAAATCGGCTGGACCTGGATAAATCCCAAATGGCAGAGGACTTACATCAACACCGAAGCCAAGCTTTTGATGCTCAAACACGCTTTTGAAATCTGGAAATGTATCCGCATCGAGATCGTTACGGACGTTTTCAACGAAAAATCGAGAAATGCGATTCTGCGGCTCGGGGCAAAACAGGAAGGCGTTTTGCGAAAACACCTGATTGTGGATTCGGGCAGAATTCGTGATAGTGTTATTTTTAGTATAATTGATTCCGAATGGCAGGAAGTCAAAGAAAATTTAGAGAAAAAACTCGGGAGTTATCAATGAAAAAAACAGCAATTATTTTAAGTCTTTTTATATTTTTGAGCGCGTGTTCTTCGGTAGCGGAAGAAACGGCAAATAATAATACGGCGGCAGTAAATGTAAATGCGGCAAAGACGGAAGTCGTCGTCGTAACGAACGCCAACTCAGAAATGATTCCGATGAACGGTGTTGATCCGAATGCATTTAACGGAAATTCGGCAAATGTCAAAGTCGTCAATCCCGACACATCAAAATTGCCGCCGATACTCGGACCGCGTCCCGCGCCCGAAGAATCCGAATTTCAAACAAAGGGCAGAAACGACGGGAGTTTTGCCGAAACCCGGACATTTAAGAATCATCCGCAATTATCAAAAATCGAAAGAGTAACAAACGGAAAAAATGTTTCGCTGAAAGTTTATCTGAAAAACGGTAAGGCGGTTGAGGTTACACAAGAACAAATCCCGAATTTCAGAATTGCCGCGGCGCAGGATATTCTGCTTGCCGCCGGAATTAAACCGAAAATCGAAACTCCGCCCGCGCAAACGACGAAGGGCGAAACAAAATCCGAAGAAAAGGATGACGGCGGAAAACAATAGATGTTTTCTTTGCGTAAATGCCTTTATAATTTACAAATATTCGGGAAATTTGTGTTATGGAAAAAATCAATATAATTTGTCCTTGCTGCGAAGCTGTTTTAACGATTGACGGACAAACCGGCGCGATTCTGGCGCACGAAGAAAAGAAAAAAGCGCACGGTTCGTTTGAAGATTTAAAGGGCGAACTCGAAAAACAGAAACAATTGCGCGAACAGCTTTTCAGCCAGGAAATGTCTTCGCAAAAAGACCGCGAACGTCTTTTGGAAGAAAAATTCCAGGAAGCCAAAAAACGCGCTCAGGGTGAAGGCGATTTCGATAAACCGTTTAAGAATCCGTTGGATTTTGATTGAAGGGAAGTCTGTCGAGTCTGTTGAGTCTAGCGAGTCTATTGAGTCTATTGAGTCTAGCGAGCCATAAGTCTTAGACTCGACAGACTCAATAGACTTGCTAGACTATAAGAGAGAAGTGGAAAAAATTGCACATTATTGTCAGAAATGCCGGGCGGCGAATGAGCCGGGCGAATCGAATTGTCGGAAATGCGGAACGCGTTTGATGATCGTCGTTTTTCCGCCGTCGGTGCGCCACGAAGACAGCGTTGCACCGTCATATTACGAAGATCACTTGCTCGAACGGGTTTCGCTGCTCGAACTGCGGCTTTCGCAGATGATGAAGCAGATCGGAATGGCTTACGAATTTATCCAGCGCGAAGCCAAATCATTTCAAAAAGACCACGTTTTGCTGCAGTCTTTTTTTGAAACTCTGGAAAAGGTAAATCCCGATTTTTCGCATCAATTGAGCCGCCATTGCATCGAACTTTACGACGGCAAACTGGAAAAATTGACGGCTGAAGATAAATTTGAAAATGAACTGAAACTGATTTTTGCCGGTCATGACAATAAAAATCCCGAACTTTTCACGCATCTCATCAAAGAAGGCATCAAACTTTTAGAAAAAAACGAGGAAAAACAGGCATTTCTCAATCTCGAACGCGCCGTCCTTCTTTCGCCGAAAAATGTTCCTTTGCTTTTTTATGTTGCCAAAAATCAATATAAAACCGATAAATTCGATGCGGCAAAAGAGAATCTCGAAAAGGCTTTCGAACTCGAACCGCAAAACTTAAAGGTTTTGCTTCTGCTCGGCGCGATTTATGCTGATGAAGGCGAAGCGGAAAAGGCGCGGAAACTTCTGAGCGTACTGGCAAATAATCCGAATGCAACGGTTTGCGTTAATTTTATCTGGGGATTTTTAGCCGCTTTTGAAGAAAATTGGACGGAATCGCTGGCGGCGTTCAAAGAATCTTTACACGGAGAGGAAACGCCCGAATTATATTATTTGATCGGCTGTGTTTTTCTGCAATTGAGCTGCAAAGAACCGGCTTTGGAATATCTTAAAAAAGCCGTTTCCAAAGACCTGCGGTTTTCCGACGCGTGGTTTATGAAAAGCCTGATTTACAAATCTCTGAAAAAGGAAAAAAAGGAAAAACAGGCGCGTCAAGCCGCTCTGGAATCAAAGGAAGCCGGAGCGCAATGTCTGGAATTTATGAAGGGAAGAGAACTCGCCGAACCGGAAAAAGCCTTGCCGTTTCAACATCTGAATAAACCGAATAAAAGACTTCTGACGAACGGTTCGCGGCGTTTGAATAAATTCTTGCGCGAACAGATATTCAAAGCAATCGACTAAAAAAAAACTGTGAATAAAGACAAAATAATCGTCGCGCTCGATGTCGAAACAGCGGAAGAAGCGCGAAAACATATCGAAGATTTGCGCGAATATGTCGGCGCGTTCAAGATCGGTTTGCAACTTTTCACATTGGCGGGCGCATCTTTTGTAAGGGAAGTCGTTGAAAACAATACGAAAATCTTTCTCGACGTAAAATTTCACGACATCCCGAATACGGTTGCCAGAGCGTCGGTCGAAGTTGCACGTTTGGGAGTCTGGATGTTTAACATACACGCGCTCGGCGGCGGCGAGATGATGCGGCGGGCGGTTGAAAATGTCCGCGAAGTTTGCGAACGGGAGAATCTGAAACAACCGAAAATAATCGGCGTAACTGTTTTGACGAGTTCCGATCAGAAAACTTTAAGCGAAATCGGAATCGAGCGGGAAATTAATTCGCAAGTTTTGAATTTGGCACGACTTACGGCAAAATGTGGTTTGGACGGCGTGGTCGCTTCGCCTTTGGAAGTTCGCGCCATTCGGGAAAATATAGAAAGCGAAGATTTTTTAATCGTAACGCCCGGAATTCGCCCGGGTTTTGCAACGAATAACGATCAGAAGCGTGTAACGACACCGAAGGATGCTGCCCGAGCAGGCGCAAATTATCTGGTCATCGGTCGTCCGATCTTGCAGGCGGAAAATAAAATAACAGCCGTCAAGAAAATTTTAGAAGAATTGGAAAGCGCGTAAAAAGCGAAAATTTTTTAATGGATAACAATAAACTTCAAGAAAACAACCTCAGCAAAAAGTCTGCCGTTTTTCGCGCTCGATTGCTGTTAGTTTTTCTTTTTCTAATCGGTTTTTCGGCACTGACGGTTTTGCAAATCGCTTCGGCGCAAGTTGCAACGCAAAACGAAAATCTTCCTCCGACACCTTTTCGCATCGGTGAAAAATTGACTTATAACGTAACCTTCGGAAAATTCAAAAATGCCGCATACGCTGAGATTTACGCGGTTTCGCGCGGAAAATTGGGTGAGAGAGATGCGGTCGAACTTCGCTCGAAAATCAAGACCAGCGATTTTGTCAGCGCGGCTTTTTATATGATTGATGAATCGCGCACGACTTACGCTTCCGCCGAAACGGGTTTTCCGCTTTATATCCGCAAAATGTTGAACACCAGCGGTTTGCCGAAGGAAACGATTGAAAATTATCTCGTTTCGCCGACGGTAAATTACGATTTATTGACGTTAATTTACCAAGCCCGCAACATCGGCGGAATCGGGACTTTTCCGCTTTTCGAGGATGAAAAAAATTATACGCTAAGTCTGCAAAACACCGGAACTGAAAGAATTATAACGGATGCGGGTGAGTATGAAACAAGCATTTCGACCGTTTCGAGCGAATATCTGACCGAGCGCGGAATTAAGGATCTAAAGATAAATTTCAGCATTGACGAGGCAAGAATTCCGGTTTTGATTCGCTTTAAAACCGAAAAAGGCGATTTTCGCGCCGAACTTGCCGGCGTGCAACTTATTAATGGTGAAACAACATCCGTTCCGACTCCGACTCCGATTCAAACTCCGATTCCGATTCAAACTCCGCGCCCCGTTGTAACGCCGACACCGTACATTGAAAACCAACCTTTGTCGCAAGATTTGGCATTCAGTTTGGGCGAAACTTTAGAATATAAAGTTACGACAAACGGGCGATTAATCGGCATCGTCACGCTTCAAGCCAGAGAGCGCAAACAATTTTTAGGTCAGGACAGTTTGCTTCTGACGGCAACCGTTACGGGAACGGAAGCCGGAAATAATGTCTTGAATTTGAACGACGGCATAAAAGCGCAGGTCAATCCCGATTCGCTTTCGCCGCAATCGATCGAATTGAAATTTGCGGGAGTTTTAAGTCAATTTAATTTGAACGCCCAATTTAATCAAATCAACGGAACAGTATCATTTAACGGCAGAACTTCATCCGATATTCCGGTCGGAACGCATAGTCTTTTATCTCTGGTTTACGCGGTTCGTTCCTTTAACTTAAAGCCGAGCAAAGACGCGAATAATATTGTAAATGACACGCGAGTAGCGGTTTTTCTCGATGACCGCGCCTATATTTTTACGCTCAGACCTGACAATGCCGAAATTATTATCCTGGAAAACGAACAAGTTTCGGCGCAAAGAATCTCGATTTCAACCGGAAACCCGAACATTGACCGGCTGAATCTGCGTCTGTGGTTAAGCACTGATGAGCGGCGCACGCCCTTGCGTTTAACGGTCGGCGAATATCAAGCCGATTTAATCAGAAAATCAAATATCTTAACGAGATAATTTTTCGCGTTTTTTACAAATCTAAATTTAACGCTATACTTCTGTTTGTGGCAAAAAAACGAGAGAATTCAAAAACCGATAAAGAATCAGAAATCCAAACGCTAAACGAAGAAAATATAGAAACCGAAAATGCTGAAAAGAGCGAACTTTCGGCTTTTTTTCGTAATCGTGAACTGCTCATTACGATTTTGATCGTCGTTACGGCAATCGTGTTTTTCAACACATTGAACGGCGAATTTCTGTATGACGATTGGTTTCAAATCGAGCGGAATCCGACCTTGCATTCCTGGTCGAATCTGCCGCAGATGTTCACGCAGAGCGTTTGGCAGTTTATGGATACGGACAATTCGCAAGCCATCGGTCCGTATTATCGCCCGATTTTTAACGCTTCGCTGCTTGTTAATTATCAGCTGTTCGGTTTGAACGTCGTCGGCTGGCATCTGTTTTCGGTTTTGCTGCATATCGGCACGACCCTGCTTGTTTTTGCGCTGGCGAGACAATGGGAAGTCTGTCGCACGCTTTCATTTTTCGCCGCGCTGATTTTTGCCGTTCACCCGATTCACAGCGAAGCGGTTGCCTGGGCTTCTTCCACGCCGGACGTTTTGATCGCCTTTTTCACGCTTGCCGCGCTTGTTTTTTACGAAATGGCGCGAAAACCGGAAAAGGTAAATTGGGCGTTGATTACGCTTAGCGCATTTTGTGCGCTGCTGGCGATGGCAAGTAAGGAAACGGGCATTCTGATTCCGTTTTTCATTGTTTTTCGTGAATCGCTCGAAGTTTGGTTCAAGAAAAAAGACGCGTTTTCGTTTAAGAAAATCGGGCTTTTAAGTCTGCCGTTTTTCATTTGTTCGGCGGTTTATTTAGCGGCACGTTATGCGGTTTTGGGGTTTATCAGCAAAACTCATCCGCTTGCCGAAAATGTTACGAACTGGGAAATGTTTCTGACCATTCCAAATATTTTTCTCCAATATCTGCGAATGAGTTTCGTGCCGTATCCGCTGGCTTTTATTTACGATTATACTTACGTTCAAACCGCTTCGGACATCAGATTCTGGGGCGCGAGTCTGCTTTTGCTAGGGATTTTCGGCGTATCTTTACGGCTGATTCGTTCTTCGCCGAATGCGCTCAAAGCAGCCGGACTTTTTCTGCTTTTTATAATTCCGGCGTTAAATCTGAAGGGATTAAGCCCGCAGGAATCGCTTATCCACGACCGATATTTATATCTGCCGTCGGTCGGTTTCTGCATACTTCTGGCGTTGGGTTTGAACCGGATTCTGAAGCATTTCAAGAAGGGCGACGAAAAATTAAAACTTTTGACGGCGGCGGTTTTGTTTATTTCTTTAATTTACGGAATTTTGACGGTTTTGCAGAACCGCACGTGGCAGAGCAATCTGGTTTTGAGCCGCCACGCGCTTAAATACGCGCCGGATTGGGCGTTTTTGAATACGCATATGGGCGAAATCTATGCCGAAAACGAACAATATCAGCAGGCGATTCCGTATCTGCAAAAAGCCATTGAAACCAAACCCGATGTTCCCGCCGGATATGCTTCGCTCGGATATGTCTATTCGATGCAGGG
>CAYUGW010000016.1:0-5224 GCA_964444245.1 uncultured Blastocatellaceae bacterium
AAAACAAAATCGCGGGCTCCCGCCGCTAATGCCTCTCCTTTCAGATCTTCATCATCAAAAGCCGTCACCATACAAATATGTGCATCAGGGAATTGACTGATAATTTGGCGAGTGGCGGTGATTCCGTCAACTTTCGGCATTTCCCAATCCATCAAAACCCAATCGGGATTGTGTTTTTCGTATAGTTCAAAAGCCTCTGCCCCGTCTTCGCATTCGAGGATTTCATCAAACGAAGTCGGGAGATATTTCCGCAAAAGCTCGCGGACATTTTTATGGTCATCAACAATTAAAACCTTCATTTCCCGCTAAATATATGACGGAAAACGAAATCTGTATATTCAAAGGACTACGTAATTTTCATACGTAGTCTCACGTATTTTGGGAATTTTGGATTTTAGATTCGGGATTTTGGATTGAAGAGATTAAAGCAATTTCGATTTATTTAAGAGCGCGAATTTGAGCAGTGAATTACTGCCTTGAAGATTTAATTTGTTTGAGATATTCGAGCGATGTTTTTCGACTGTGCGCGGGCTGATGAAGAGTTTTTTGGCGATTTCGTTGGTTGTCAGATTTTCGGCGATCAACTTCAGAACGCGGCGTTCGGTTGAGGTCAGATCGCTTAACAGAGGTTTTTCTCCGGTCATTTGAATCGCGCGTTTGCTTCGATTGATTAAAAACGAGGTCAGTGCGTGGCTCGTAAAATGCCGATTTTGAGCGACCGCCTTGATACATTCGACGATGTCGAGCAAGGCACTGTCTTTTAATACGAAACCTTTTGCTCCGAGATCTATCGCTTCGTTAAAAATATCTTCGTCGCCGTGCATCGTCAGGAAAATCATCTCTGCCGAAATTTCATTTTTCCGAATCCAACGCGCAACATCAAAGCCGTTCATCAGAGGCATATCAACATCGAGAATCACAATGCGCGGCGAAAATTCCTTGATAAGTTCAATCGCTTCCCGCCCGTTTCCCGCTTCGGCAACGACCGTCAATTTTTTATCTTTTTCGATTGCCTGTCGCAAACCTTCCCGAACTATCGGATGATCGTCGGCAATCAGCAATTCAATTTTTTCCGCCATAATTTATAAAAGTTATAAAGGTATCGAAACCTGTATAGTTGTTCCCTGACCAATTTTCGAATCAATCAGAATCTCGCCGCCGAGAAGCTGAGTTCGCTCTTTTAATCCAATTAAACCAAGTCCGCCTTTTTCTGATTTAACTTTCGCGGTATCAAAACCGTTTCCGTTATCTTTGATAATTATCGAAATATTTTTTTCTTCACGTTTTATTTCGACTAAAGCATTTTCGGCATTTGAATGTTTGATAATGTTATTTAATGATTCCTGCACGATTCGGTAAATGTTGATCTCTTCATCTTTGGAAACGAGATTGTCAATCAAACCAATCTCGCTTTCGATTTCAATCACGTTGGAAATGTTTCTGACCATCGCTTTCAAAGCCTTTGTCAAACCTAAACGGTCAAGGGTTTGCGGTCTCAGATTATTTGTGATTTCTCTGATACCGATCAAGGCATTGGCGGCGGTTTCGGAAATTGTTTTGATTTCCTTTTCCATCGCTTCCTTGTCTTCATCCTCATTGATGGCGAGCATCGCACGGTTTTTGATGATGATAAGTTCTTGTCCGAGTCCGTCGTGGAGTTCTGAAGCGAGCCGTTTTCTCTCCGCTTCCTGCGATTCGATCAGCCGCCGTGAATACTTCGTTTTTGTTTCGGCTATCTGCCGGAAATGCGAAATGCGTTCATAAAAAATATAAAAGATTATTCCGAAAGCCGTTAAAATTGAAAGAACAAGAAACCACCAAGTTTGATAATAATACGGTAGTTTTTTAACTTTGATCGTTGCGCCTTCCGCATTCCAAACGTCGTCGCGGTTGGCGGCAATTACCCGAAACATATAGTCGCCGGGCGGAATATTGTTATAAAAAGCGGTTCGCCGCGCTCCGGCTTCGTTCCAATGTTCTTCCAGACCTTCGAGCCGGTAGCGAAAATTAACGAGTTCGGAATTGGTAAAACTGATGCCCGTATAATGTATTTCCAGATTTTCCTGTCCGGGCTGAATTTCAACCGTTTCCCCGTATTTTCCGATGTCTTTTTTATCAATCGAAATCTCTTCGAGATGAACGGGCGGCGGCAGTTTATTGACCGGAATTTCATTCGGATCAACAATGGCAACACCTTTTTGCGTCGGAAACCAGAGTTCGCCGTTGCTGCGCTTAATTCCCGCCGGTTGCTTTCCGCCGTTTCCCTCAAGATTTAATAAGCCGTCTTTTTTATTGTATGAAATAGACTGAACCCTCTCGATCTTACCGTCGGCAAAATCGTTGAGTTGTTGTTTTCTGACGCGGTAAATACCGTTATTCGTGTTTACCCAAAACCAGCCGTTTTCGTCTTCGAGCGTACAAAAAGCATTTTCGCTAAACAATCCGTCGCTTTTTGAAATGCGTTTGTAAATTCCATCCTTATAACGAATTATCCCGTCGTCATAAGTCCCGATCCAAATCGTGCCTTCCGCATCTTCGTAGACATTTCTGATGTGATCTTCTTCTAAAACGTCTTTCATATTTTGAACGACAAATTTCCCATTGGAATAAACCGTCAAACCGCCTCTCGAACCGATCCAGAGATCGCCGTTCTTTGTTTTCAGAAGTTTGGTTACGAAACTGTCGGCTAAGCCGTTTTCTTTTGTGAATGTTTCGGAATTCTGACCTTCATATTTCACCAAACCTTTTTCAGTTGCCATCCAAATAGAGCCGTCCGTTTCTTCTTGAAAATCAAGAAAAACATTAGTTGAAAAATCAAGAAAAGTTTCTTTCAGAGGAAGTTCGACAAATTTTTCATCTTTGAAATAACCGATGCTACCAATCGCTCCGATCCAGATTCTTTGTTGTGAATCTTCGAATAATGCGGTTGGCTCCCGGTTGACGGGTTCGGGATTTAAGACATTAAAACGGTTGTTTTCTCCATATTTGATGAGTCCGCCATACCAAATGCCGAGCCAGACGTTTTTTTTGCTGTCTTCAAATATCGGATATACAACGTCGTTTTCCGTTTTCCAGTCTTCTTTTGAATAAACTTTAAATATCTTCGGAGCGGCATATATCAAACCGCTGTTAAAAGTTCCCATCCAAACCCCGCCTTCTCTATCAACTGCCAAAGTATGGATCATATTTTTATCAAAATCCGCCAGCGGCGAGAGTTCTTGCAGTCGGCTGAAATCAATTTCTTTATTATTTACCTGATCGGCATCGAGCCGATTAAAACCGCCCGTTTTTCCCATCCAGAGGTTTCCGTCTAAATCTTCGGCAAAAGACCAAACAAATCTCAAATTCTCATAAACCTGCATTTCGCCCGAATGAAAACGATAAACCGCCGATGGTGAATGAATAATCCAGAGATTCCCCGCTTTGTCTTCATAAAAAAAAGGAATTGCCGAATGATACGGCTGTTCCCTCGGAAATGTGAAGTATTCAACCTGCTCACCCGCCACACGGCGTAATCCTCTGTTCTTATCGCCTGTTATACCGGTGTTGTCGGTGAGCCAAAAAACGCCTTGTTTATCAACAAAACAGATTTTACTCTGAGAGGTTTGAGTCGGAATTTCAAAGCGGATGAATTTCCCGCCGCTGTAACGAAAAAATCCCTTGTCGGTGCTGAAGATCAGATTTCCGTTTTCGTCTGTGAGAAGGCGCTGGTTGAAATTTATTCTGCCAAAATCTTTGTCTTTTAAATAAGTCTCGAACCGACCGTTTTCATATTTTGCCAGCGAATTTGAAGTTGCTAAAAACCAGATGCGACCTTCACGGTCTTCCTTGATTCTGAGAAAACGGCTTTCTGCCAATCCTTTGGTATTCGATTTATTAAAGACCGTAAAACGAACGCCGTCAAAACGAAAAATCCCGCCGTTCGTTACGCCCCAAATATAGCCGTCTTTTGATTGAATCACACCATTGACACTATTCTGCGGCAGACCATTTTCCGTCGTCCAATTATCAAAACGATATTGAGCCGAAACAAAACCATAAAAAAAGAGCGAAAAAAATACGCACACGAAAATTTGCCGTATCTTTCCCGCTCCCTTTGTATCAGCCATCGAGACTATAATGAACTGTTTACAAAGTTTTGTAAACACGTTTGCTAAATCTCGACCTCATCAATCTGCGCCTTTTGCAGTTTGCCGGAATAATCTATGTAGAGCGATTTCCATTCCGAGAAAATGTCGAGAACCTGCGTTCCGGCTTCGCGGTGTCCGTTGCCCGTGCCTTTCGTTCCGCCGAAGGGAAGATGGACTTCCGCGCCGATGGTTGCCGAATTGACGTAGCAGATTCCGGTGTAGAGTTCCTGCATCGCGTAGAATGATTGATTAACGTCTTGCGTGTAAATTGCCGAACTCAAGCCGTATTTCACATCGTTGACAATATCGATCGCTTCGTCGAGAGTTTCAAACGATATGACGACCGTAACGGGTCCGAAAATTTCTTCCTGCGCGATTCTATGATTGCGTTTGACGTTGGTGAAAACGGTGGGTTCGATGAAATAGCCGTTTTTGTAAATGCCTTTCGTCAGACGGTTTCCGCCGCAGGCTAAGGTCGCTTTATCTTCCGTTTTGCCGATTTCGATGTAATTTAAGATTTTTTCCATCGCGGCTTCGTTAATTACCGGACCGACTTCCGTTTTCTCGTCCAGACCGTTGCCGACGCGCAATTTCTTAGTTTTTTCGACCAGTTTTTCGCAGAATTTTTTATAAACTTTTTTGTGAACGACCAATCTCGATGAAGCCGTGCATCTCTGTCCCGAAGTGCCGAACGCGCCCCACAGCGAGCCTTCGACGGCGTTGTCAATATCGGCATCGTCCATCACGATAATCGCGTTTTTGCCGCCCATTTCCAGAGAAACGATCTTGTTGTCGCGCGCACATTGTTCGGCGATGATTCTGCCCGTGTCGGTCGAGCCGGTAAAGGAAATCAGGCGCACGTCTTTATGTTTGACGAGCGGTTCGCCGACATCCGCGCCGTGTCCGTTGACGAGATTTATCACGCCAGCCGGAATTCCCGCTTCTTCGCACGATTTGACGAGGTTAATTGTTGATAATGGAACATCTTCGCCCGATTTGATGACGACCGTATTGCCGCACACTAACGCCGGAATCAATTTCCACGAAGGAATCGCCATCGGAAAATTAAACTGCGTGATCAAACCGCAGATGCC
>CAYUGW010000016.1:5234-18519 GCA_964444245.1 uncultured Blastocatellaceae bacterium
TTCCGCCGGAGTCGTAAAACCGTGCAGCCGTCTGCCTTCGCCCGCCGTGTAATATGTGCAGTCAATCGCTTCCTGCACATCACCGCCCGCTTCCTTCAAAACTTTGCCCATCTCGCGCGTCATATCGCGGGTAAATTGCTCTTTATTTTTTTCGAGAATCTGCGCCAGACGAAACAAAATCTCGGCGCGTTTCGGTGCGGGCGTTCTGCGCCAGCGCGTCGCCGCGCCCCGCGCCGCTTCGACCGCTTTGTCAACGTCTTCGGCATTCGATTTTGGAAAACGTCCGATAATATCGGTCGTATCCGCCGGATTGACGTTGTCAAACCATTCGCCCGACGCGGATTTTACCCATTCGCCGCCGATGTAATTATGATAAGTCGTTATCTTTGTTTTAGTTGTCTTGGTCGTTTTCGATTTTTTCGTTGTCTTTTTCGCTTGTTTTGCTTTTGCCATAATTTTTTTTCAAATGTTTAGTTGGTATTTTTGATATAACTGTATTCTAACGCGACTTTGAATGTTGCTCAATTCAAACAACTCAAATACATTTCAGATTACGGCTTAATTAAAGTCTGAATTTTTGAATGTTTTAGTGAGGTTTAACGAAAAAAGAGTTTTACTTCAATCCTTTTAGCAAAACCGCATCGTGTTTCCAGCTGCCTTGCACGACGGCAAATTTACTTCCGTCGGGTGAAAAGGTGAGTGAATGGGTTTCTTCATTTCCTAAATCGGCAATTTTTTCAGGCATTCCGCCATTGAGAGGTTGAAGCCAAAGGATATTATTCGCAAACTCGTTGTCGGTAGAAGTGTAGGCTATGCTTTCTCCGTCAGCCAGCCAGACGATTTCCAAGATTCGGGCTGTTTTGTCCGGCAAATGAAAAGTTTGCATTGCTTGCCCGTCAACTAACGAAGCAACTGTCAAAATTCTCTCTTCGCCTTTTCTTACCGAATAAGCAAACTGCAAACAGTCAGGTGAAACGGCAAAGAGATATTTTCCCTCATTAAAAACCGCTTGCTCCTCGCCGCCTTTTGAAGAAACTCGCCAAAGCGCTCTGTCCCGACCGTGATGATAGTAAATCCATTCACCGTCAGGAGAAACTTTAATAGGAAAGCCGCCTTCTTTGTTTGTAACTTGGGTTTGATTGCTGCCGTCCGCATTCATTCGCCAGATGTGAACTTCGCCTGCACGGTTTGAAGAAAAATAAATCGTATTGCCGTCGGGCGAGGCTATCGGGCTGTTGTCGTCGGCTATGTTGTTGGTCAATTGCTTCTGTCCGCTTCCGTCCGCATTGATACTCCAAATCTCATCATTGCCCGACATTGTTGATGAAAAAAGGATTTTCCCGTCAGATAAAAAACCGCCACGAGTTGCATCTGCCAAAACCTTTTTGGCAGATGGATTTTCGACACTATACAAATTAAGCCGAAAATCTTGTTTAACCTGTGTCGCAACCAAACGGCTTGCGTCTTTATCCAAACTTAATAACGAATAAGTTTCCGAATCTTTTGTTAAGGGTTCGGCGATGCCTGAATTCGGCGAAACCGACCAGATACGGAAATTTTTATTCGGTACTCTTGATGCCGTTATCAGCAAACCGCTGTTATCGGGAAGCCACACCAAATTTTTAATATTGAAAAACTTTTCCCCGGTGATTTCGTTTTCTTTTCCGCTTTTGATATCAACGTTCACTAACCCGAATCGATTCGCTTGATTTTCCGATTGTCCGGCGGCGAAAGTAACCTGTTTTCCATCGGGCGAAAATTCGTTATCGGCAATTCTGTAGGGACGCGGACGCGAGGCAATTTTTTTCTCGTTTTTGCCGTCGGCTGTATCGGCAATCCACAAGGAGCAAAACTCATCTTCTTTATAGAAGCACCGAACAAAAGATATTTTCGTGCTGTCGGGTGAAATGCTTATCCAACCTTGTGCCTCTTCAATAATTTTTTCGGGAACTCCGCCGAAAATTGAAACCCGATAAATTGCGGTTTTGGCTTCTGATCTTGGTCGGCGGACAAAATAAAGAACTTTGCCGTCGGGCGAAAGTGCAATTCCGGCATAAATATCATTCGACAGAGGAATTATTTCAATATTGTTACCGAATTCGAGTTCTCTGAGCCAAATACTTTCTTTATCGCTGCCTGTTCCGTTTGTATAAACCACACTTTTACCATCGGGCGAGATGATCGCATGCATAACTTTTCCATTAGTCGAAAGTTTTTCAGAAGCAAACGGCAAATTCAAAACGGGAGCGTTTTTTGTAAAATCTCTGTTTTTCAAAAACCAAGAACCGATGGCGATTGTGCCGACCAGCAAAATCGTTAAAGCAACAATGGGAATCAAAAATTTTCGGGATTTCGGTGATTTATCAGCGGTTTGACTACTTTCATTCGATAAAGATTCAGACTGTTCGTTATCGGCTTCATTAGAAACTTCTTTGACTTCGCCGATAAAACGATAACCGCGTTTAGGAACAGTTTCGATAAATTGCGGATTTGCTGCATTATCACCCAAAGCCTTGCGGAGCATTTTGATATTGAACGTGAGATTGCTTTCTTCTACGAATCGGTCTTGCCAGAGTTTCTTCATCAAAAAATCCTTCTCTAACAAGCGTCCGGCGTTTTCAATCAGGATTTGAAGCGTGTCAAAAACCTTCGGTGTCAGCGAAACGGGCTTGCCATTCTGCAATAAAACTTTCTCCGAAAGATCTAAACGGAAATCTGCAAATTCATAAAACTGCTTTGTTTGCAAAGACATAGAATTCTCTCACAACTTTCTCACAAAAATCTCACCGTTCTTTCAGGAGTTTCCCGGCAAAAAGATTTTACCCTGTTTGTCATCGCCTCATAATGCGAATGATAGCACAAATTCGGAACGTGCCGAAAATGTAAGCCATATCCGGCTTGAAATTATTTCGCTATGAATGGCTTGAAATTACGCAATCAATCACATTTCCGCCGAAATCTTTCGGCTCTATAAATTTTGAAAGGAGACAAAAAAATGGCAAGTAATTTTCTATACAAGTTAAGAGTTATTTCAAAAGAAGCGGGTGAACATCATTTCCCCGTTTACGCTTTCAAGGCTTCGCATCGGAATTGGAGAATGATGGACGTTCTGCACATCGCCGATTTAACCCGAATCGTGCTGGATTCCGATAATTTCGGACATATTGATGTTTGCACAATGGAAGGATACTGCCACCGGGCATTAATAAAGAAAACGATAACTTTTTTTGAACTTCATATAAAAGATGCAAACATCGAGTCGACCCAATATGCCGAAAGACCAACCAGAGGAACAATATCCTGCAAAAATATGAATGGCAAAGATTTATTTAGTGTACCCCGCGGGTTAATAAATATGTCGGTTGAATATGCACCTCCAACCGTCGCGGCAGTCAGTTTATATTTTGAGCCAGGCTCTCTCACAAAAGATTTTTGAGAAACAAAAATTAATAACGACGATTTTATTCGAAGCAGAAGGGGAAAAGAAAAAAGGGATAAAAATTTCCTGAAATGTTTTTCCCAAAAAGTCTTATCAGAGTTGAAATACAAAATGAGAGAGATGAAAAGGCGATTAAATTTATTGAAAGGAGAAAATATGAAAAAGAATTCGATTTTATTGTTTGTTTTGTTGGCGATTTTGCTAATCGGGTTTAATGAAGTTTCGGCACAATTTCCTATAAAAGTTCCGAAAATACCGAAAGTGGAAAAACCGAAAACGGATAAACCGGCACAAGATCAACCGACATCCGACGATACCGGATCATCCCGAAATACAACAACAACTACGGTAAAATCTGGTTCAAAAAACATCTATGAAAACCAGCGTCCGACCGGCACGCCGGTTCTGCTGAAAAATTCGGTTTATGTTCAGGCGAAAGTTCACGATTCATATTGGAAAGCACCGAACGAACGCGATTTTTCAAGCTGGGTTCCGCTTATTCGTTTCAATCATTTTTACAACAACGATCAGAAGTTGAATTATACGGTCGAATATTTCAACGCGGACGGCTCTCCTTGGTACAGCGAAAAATTAGAACAAGGAAATTCAGCCGCCGACCGCACCGTTTTGTTTCAAAGTCCGAGTCCTTACGGCGGCGTTTTCGACACGAAATCAACCAATGGAACGGGAGTTTATTCATTCAAGATCACGAATCAGGATACGAAGGAAGTTCTCTTTCAAGGAAAATTCAAAGTCGGCAAGTATAGCCGTGCCAATCGCCCGCAAGAAAAAAACAAAAATGATTTTTATGTCGAACAAGATTGGCTTGCCCCGTTCGGAATGATCGGATTTCACCACAGCGACATCGAAATCGGTGGAACTACGCCGGAAGTCAGCGTTTGGCTAAACGGTCTGATCACCGCCGATGAATTGGAAGGTCGCCTGTTTTACAAAGGACAACAGATCGCTTCGACCAAAGACCAAAACGGCGGCGGTGCAAGCGATTACGACGAAAGAACTGCTGCTTACGCCCCATCTTTCGCTCAGGAGAAAATCTGGAAACGCTGGCTTTTTGTGTGGAATAAATTTCGTTTTGACAATAACGGCGGTTTTAACCCCGACAATTATCCGAATGCACATTACGCCGACAAAAATCCGGGCGAATACACGGTCAAAATTTACCACAACGGCAATCAAGTCCGCGAGCTGAATTTTTCGGTCGGTGCTGATGGAAGATTTGCCGCTCCCGCTTATACGAATCAGATATTTCTGCCGTATCACCGGATAATTCTGCCGGTAAAGGTAATCGGAACGCCGAATAAATTTAATCCGACAGCTTGGAAAACCGATGCATTTTACGGCAATCCGCTCAATGGTTTTGCGGTTCAATAAATCGAAGCTAACTACAGGACAGTAAGAAAAAAAGTGGACTTGTTGGTATAATTTTTGTGTGAATAAAAAACAATCCCACATCACTTTTCAAGAAGCAATTATTGAAAAGATACAAGGAACTCGGCACGCAATCAAGTTTATCGGTAAAGTATCGTCAGTTTCTTAAAAATGCGGACATCGAATGCGAGCGGTAATTGCTAACGCGATGGAAACGCAAGCCAAGACGGAATCGAGTTATAAGCAGATTCAGCGATTTTTGAAGAGTTTTAAGTGGCGAAGGCTCAGGTTTTGCGGAGTTTCAATTGGAATTGCCCGGTATTACCAATGTATTAAATTTGTTTGAACCTAAACATTTTCTGCTAAATTTTAATCGCTGAATCCTTTAAATTCCAAAGAACGTATTCCATTGGTCCGGTTATAAATAAAATCGTTATATTTAAAAACGAAAGGCATTTTGGCATCAAGCGATCTCCACCAATCTAAAACATATTTTGTGCCATCCTTCATCGTTAAAAGTGTGCCGGTATGGGAATAACCTTTAACCCGTGCTTGATCCGAAACATCTCCTAGAGCAGGAATTTCGGCTATTTTGGCTTTTATCGCTTTGACCGTCGCTTCGGCAATGCCGTCACAAGAATATTTGTAAGCCATTGAGGATATTTCACCGGGATCAAATTCCTTATCCAATCCGCTCGGCGTGAATGTGTATGCAAAAGCGATTGAATAGTTGCGGATCGCTCCGGCTATTCCAAAAGAAGACGCTCCGCCGCCTCTGAGCGAACTGTTGATTCTGCTTCTGGAAAGCGGATCTTGTGAAACCACCAATATAATTTGGGAAACTGTATGAATCGTTAATGCCATTTTAATTATCTGCTTATTTATTGTCTTTTGTTACGGAATGTAAGCTGAAGGCGTAGGAATATCGCCGGTGGTTCCGAAAGCTTCGATCCGTATGCCATTTGTGCTTTGCCATAAATACCAGATTCCGCCATTTGGACGATAGACGGCGATGTCGGTTCGCCCATCGCCGTCGTAATCTCCCGGCACGGGTTGATCTGTATTTATGCCAAACTGAACTGCTTTAAATCCGGCAGTAGTTTGCTGTAAATACCAGGTTCCACTCGAAGGACGATAAACCGCCAGGTCGGCACGACCGTCGCCGTCGTAATCGCCTTGCGTCGGTTGGTCTGTGTTGATTCCAAATTGTGTCGCAGTAAAACCTGCGGTGCTTTGAAGTAAGAACCAAGTTCCATTCGAAGGACGATAAACCGCCAGGTCGGCACGACCGTCGCCGTCATAATCGTTTGGAACGGGAAGATCGGTGCTGACACCGAACTGCAGAGCAGCGAAGCCTGCCGTGCTTTGCAATAAATACCATGTTCCGTTGGAAGGACGATAAACGGCAATATCTGTGCGTCCGTCGCCGTCAAAATCACGTGCAACGGGAATATCATTGTTCAGACCGAAATTAACCGCAGTAAATCCGTTGCTGCTCTGGAGCAGATACCAGTTTCCTTCCGATGGACGATAGACGGCGATGTCGGTTCGCCCGTCGCCGTCGTAATCTCCCGGCATAATGACATCCGTAGCAAGTCCGAATTGTGTATATTGAACTGAATTATCGGAACTATATCGGCGATACCAGATCGTATCGCTCGGACGGAACACGGAAATATCGGTGCGTCCGTCGCCGTCGAAATCCGAGATGTCATTGCGTATCGAACTGCTTAAGTTGTAACGAACTAAAGCAAAATCGAATGCAAATATGGAACCGACGTTTGTAAAGCCTGCGGCGACGAGTTTGCCGTCGGGCTGAATTGCAGCCGAGGTCGCTGCATTCAAATCATTGATGTCGGTTAGAACCAAACCGCCGGTGCCGAATGTTTGATCTAAAGAGCCGTTGGAATTATACCGTGCCAGAGCGAACATACTTTGATTTGGCTGTCCGCCCTGCCCGATGGCGATGATTCTGCCGTCTGATTGGATAACTGCTGAATTTGCAACATCTTGTGCCGCACCAAAATTTGTTATAACTTTGCCGTCAGAATCGAAAGAGGAATCTATTGCCCCCGAACTTGTCAGTCTTGCCAGAGCAAATGTGCTTGTGCTGTCGGCTCTATGAATTGCATAACCGACACCGACAATTGCTCCATTTGCTTGAACTATCACGTCGAATGCTTCGTCAAAATCATCAAAATCAACGGTTGCCGTTCCGTTCGTTCCGAAATTCGTATCAATTGAACCATTTGAATTGATTCGTGCAAATGCAAAATCGCCGCTTTGAGAACCTGTGTTCGTATTTCCGGCAAGAACGATTCTGCCGCTCGAATCAATTGCGAGCGCATTGGCATCATCATTGCCGAATTGAGCAACAGGGATCAGAACTGCACCGTTCGTGCCAAAACTCGTGTCGGGTGAACCATTCGAGGTAAATCTCGCAGCAGCAAAAGCCGAGAATCCATTTTGAGCTAAAGAAGACCCGGCGACGATAATTCTGTTGGAAGAATCAATGACCACATCATGAGCAAAACCCGATCCTGTTCCGAATAAAGCCTCGACCTTTCCATCGGAATCAAAGGTTGTGTCGAGTGTGCCGTTAGAGTTATAACGGGCGATAGCAATAATCAATAAACCGCTCGGATCGCGACCGAGTCCGGCGGCAATTATCTTTCCGTCGGTTTGCAGAGCCAGTGCGTTTATCTCATCTTGACCGGAGTTAAAATCGGTGGTAACTCTTCCGCCGGTGCCGAATGTTTGATCTAAACTTCCGTCCGCATTGTAACGGACCAATGCAAAATTTCTTGATGAAGTGTTGTTTGCGACCGTCTGTGTATAGCCGCCGGCAATGATTTTGCCGTCGGGTTGAACAACCACATCATTTGCTACATCTTCTTCATTGCCGACCGCTGTTATTACAATTCCGCCCGTTCCAAATGTTGTATCGACCGAACCGCCCGAACCTGAAGCAAGCGATCCCGGTATAAATACACTCGAGAAAATATATATAAATGAAGCAAAAATAATAAATGCAAGCAGTACCGGTAAATGAGTTTTTGAACCTTTTGCTTTTGGTAAAATTAATGAATTTTCTGTTTTTAAGTTTCTGTTTTTAAGTTTGTTCATTTTTATTTTCCTCTTTTTCTCAAGCAAATATTTCTCGAATGCGGAAATGAAAAAAAGAGAGCGTGGCTTGGGAAAAAGCCACGCGCGCGCGCTTTTTTTGGTTAATTGACAGTAAATTATGGCTGGCATCCTGCATCGCACTGCCGTGTTGCTTAACCCACTCGACATCGCAATTAACCAGCAATCGGACTTTATATTTGGGAGCGACATATTTTATGCGGAAATTCAACACGGATTCCCAATCTATGTTTATTAAAGGTGAAAATATCCGGACATTTATAAAGTCGCCCTCAGTCGGATTGTCTTCAAATTCGACCGAAAATCCTTCCGGCAGATCTGCTGCGAGAATTTCGACCGGCTCTCTAAACCCGTTTTTTTCCAGTTCGATTCTGATCGTTGCACTCTGTCCGGCAATTATTGAAAGTGCTTCCGGCACGATCCTTAATTTCACATCTTTGAGATTTGCACGGTTTTGCGGATTTTGATCAGCGGCTTTTGCAAACGGATTTGCATACATAAATGCAAAAATACCGATCAAACAAAACACTACACTTAAACTTCCGATTCGATTCGATAAAAAATAATTGCTGAATTTTTTTATTGGGTATTTATTTTGCTTAAACATTATTTTTTTTCTGCTAAATTTCGAAAATTTATCTTCGGCGAAGGCTTTTGGCTTTTGCAATAATTGTTCAAACCCCGCGTCTAGGGTAAAATGATTGTTACCTTGCCATTCAGCTTTTCCGGTCTATTCCGGTTTTAATATGTTTCAAACTTAGCGGATGCTTTTCGAAAAGTCTGGACAAGCACGAGAATCTTTTCGGACAAATTTTGGACAGAGGCTTTATGAATGAAGTAACTAAAACAAACACAGTAATTTATGAGTTTGAGGAATTTAAATTAAATCCTTCCGAAAGGTTACTTTTTTATGGCGAAAAAACGCTTTCATTATCGCCGAAAGTTTTTGATGTTTTAGTGTATTTGGTTGAAAATAACGGTCGGCTTGTTGAGAAGGACGAACTGCTCGAAAAACTCTGGAGCGACACTTACATTGAAGAAGCAACCCTTGCCCGCACGGTTTCGAGATTAAGAAAAAATTTACACGAAAATCAGGACAGACAATTTATCGAAACGGTGTCAAAAAGCGGCTATCGTTTTATCGCTCCGGTTAATATTTCTGAAGAGAACCTTAAACTTGCTACTTCACCGAATTCTGAAACGAATCCGGTTGAAATAAAAACGGAAACGGCAACCGGCGAAACCGGCACGAACGCAGAAAAATCAAACAATAAACCGCCGACAAAAGATAAAATCATTGAAAATGAAGGATGGTTTTCGAAGTCTTATTTTATATTATTACCCTTGGCACTATTGCTGGTTATAACGATCGCCGCAAGTTTTATATGGCAATCCGGCGAACGCCCGGTCAGAGAAGTCTCGGCAGTCAGATCAATTGCCGTTTTGCCGTTTAATGTTTTAAATGGAAATGAAGAAGATCGTCCTATTGGAACGGGAATGGCGGAAACCCTGATCATAAAATTAAACGGGATCAATCAGGTCATGGTGCGTCCTTCAAGTTCCGTTTCAAAATATTTCGGGCAAGAGAATCTGGATATGCCGGCGATCGGACGCGAATTGCAGGTTGATGCAATTCTCAACGGAACTGTCCAAAAAGACGGCGAAAGACTTCGTGTAACCGTTCAATTATTAAATAGCACGGACGGAACATCGCTTTGGGCAGAGAAATTCGATGCCGAATCCAAAGATATTTTTGCGTTGCAAGATGATATTTCAACCCGTGTAACTCAAGCCTTGGAATTGAAATTAACCGGAGCGGAAAAAGAGCAGCTGACAAAACGTTATACCGAAAATGAAGAGGCTTACAAGGCATACATCACCGGAAGATATCTGTGGAGCAAACGCAATCCGGATGACTTTCGGAAAAGTCTCGAATACTTTCAAAAAGCAATCGAGATTGATTCAAACTATGCTCTGGCTTATACGGGAATTGCGGATTGTTACCAACTCTTTCCCTATTACCGAATGATGCCCGTCAATGAGGGTTTTGCAAAAGCAAGAACGGCGGCGAGAAAGGCTCTTGAAATTGATGAAACATTGGCGGAAGCCCACGCATCATTGGCTTATACGCTGGCTTTTCACGATTGGGATTGGGAAGCGGCGGAAAGGTCTTTTAAAAGAGCTATCGAACTCAATCCGAATTACGCGACCGCACATCAATGGTATTCGGAATATTTATTGATTATGGGACGTTTTGATGAATCCCGGAAACAAATAGAACGAGCCGAGGAATTAGACCCGGTTTCTTTGGCAATCAGTGCTGATGTTGCTTCATATTATTTTTTGACAAAGCAATATGATAAAACGATCGAACGATCAAAAAAAATAATCGCCGCTGAACCGCGTTACCCGATCGGATACATTTTTCTGCTTGTCGGCTATCGGGAAAAGGGAATGGAAGCGGAAGAAGTTGAAACCTATATGAAAGTAGCCGAAACATTCTACGGAAACAGCGAGGCTGAAATTGAAGAATTGCGTAATGCCTATAAACAGGGAGGTTTGAGAGGACTTTGTCTAAAAAGAATCGAACAGATGGAAAGGGCATCAGACAGTAATGTTTATTTAGCTTGGGATTATATTGGTTTTTATATAAGAATAGGGGATAAAGAGAATGCATTAAAATGGCTTGAAAAATCATACCAAAACCGCGATCGCTGGATCACTTCTTTAAAATATGATCCGATCTATGATCCTCTGCGTTCCGATCCGCGATTTCAGGATGTAGTCAGGCGGATTGGACTTAAATGATATTCTACGGATCACCACCGGGAAGTATTAAAATCCCAAGCGATCGGCTTTGTAATAATGGATGTAAAAAAGCAAACAACAACCATTTATAAATTTGGAGACTTTCGTTTAAATGAAAATGAAAGACTGCTGTTACAAAACGAAAAAAAAATATCTCTGCCGCCGAAAATTTTTGAAGTTCTGCTTGTTTTGTTAAAAAATCACGGGCGGCTTGTCGGGAAGGATGAATTATTTGAAAAAGTTTGGAATGACACTAATGTTGAAGAAGCAACTCTCGCCCGTACAGTTTCAAGTCTCAGAAAAAAATTACGCGAAAATGCCGACAGAAAATATATCGAAACGGTTGCGAAAAGCGGTTACCGTTTTATTGCTCCCGTAAATGTTTTTGAAGAAACCGACGAATCAAAAACTTCTCACATCTCAACTAACAAACCATCGAAAAAAAATCTAACAAACAAAAAGAATAATAAAGCAAAAAACCGTTGGCTTAGCCCGTATCTGTTTATACCGCTGGGTTTGATAGTTGTTTTGTGGGTTGCGATAACTTTAATTTGGCAAACGAAGAATCCGGTTGTAAAAAATGCAGAGTCGGTCAAATCAATTGCCGTTTTACCTTTTAAAACAATAAATCAAACCGAAAAATCCCGAGCGATCGGTCACGGAATAGCAGAAACTTTGATAATCAAATTAAACAGTATTGATAAAATCATTGTCCGTCCGGCAAGTGCGGTTTCAAAATATACCAATATGGAAAACCTCGATCCTTTGCAGGTCGGACGCGAATTGCAGGTTGACGCAATTCTTGACGGTTCGATCCAAAGCGATGAAGATCGAACCCGCGTAACCGTACAATTGATCCGCAGTGAAGATGGAACAACGCTCTGGTCGGAAAAATTCGATGCCGAATCTAAAGATATTTTTGCGTTGCAGGATGATATTTCAACCCGTGCGACTCAGGCTTTACAGATAGAATTATCCGGCAGGGATCAAAAACGACTCGCCAAACGTTATACGGATAATACCGAAGCCTACGAAGCATATATTACCGGACGATATTTATGGAGCAGACGCAATGCGGAAGATCTGAAAAAGAGTATTGAATATTTCCAAAAAGCGATTGAGATCGACCCGAATTACGCACTTGCTTACACGGGAATTGCCGATTGCTATCAGCTGTTTGCAGAATACAGTTTGATATCTATGAATGACGGATTTTCAAAGGCGAGAACGGCGGCGAGAAAAGCTCTGGAAATTGACGAAACTTTAGCCGAAGCCCACGCTTCATTAGGTTATACTTTGACATTTTATGATTGGGATTTTGAAGCGGCGGAAAAAGAGTTTAAGCGGGCAATCGAGTTAAATCCAAATTATGCAACGGGAAGACATTGGTATGGCGAATTATTATTATCAACCGGGCGTTTCGAAGAATCTATGGATGAATTCGAAGCGGCTCTTAAACTCGATCCGAATTCGCTTGCCGTGATCGCCAATATCGGCACGTATCATTACCTTTTAAAAGAGTATGACAAGACCATAGAAATCGGACATAGATTGGTTGAAATGGAACCGGAATTTCCCTGGGGATATATTATTTTAAGTCTCGGTTATTTAGCCAAAGATATGAGTGATGAATATATTTCCGCACAATTAAAAGTGTTTGAAACTTTGTTCCGAATGAAAAAAGCACAAATATCGGAATTAAAATATCTCTACGAAAATGAAGGTTGGGAAGCATATTGGAGAAAAAGGATCGAAATTCTCGATGCCCAAACAAGTCCCGGAATTTACACGGCGTGGGAATATACAAGTTGCTACTTAGCACTGGGCGAAAATGAGCGTGCCATCGAATGGTTGGAAAAATCTCACCAACAGCGAATTCGCTGGGTTCTCAATATCAAATACAACACTATTTTCGATCCGATCCGCTCAGATCCTCGTGTTCAAAAGATCATTAATGAAGTAGAAAATAATTGAGCTGATAAATATTCAGAAACTATACTCCAATTATCATTCGACGATAACTTTTGATTCCGGAATCCCGGCGAAATTTGAATGCTCGCGGCTTCGACCATTTTGATGGCACAAGCGTATCCGAATTCGACTTTCACAGGCTTTGATTATCACGATAAACAATCGAAATGGCACGAGAACGTGCCATCGAAGGCGGTGTTGCCGACCGCGTTTCGTTAATCGAAATTTTTACTGAACCGTGAATTGAACGACGCTCATTTGCGTATTCCGGCGCAGGCGATCATAACTCATAATGTGCAGAACGACCGCATCGCCTTTTTTCAGTTTGTTAACGTAATCGTTAAAACTCTTCAAATCCGTAACCGGCTGGCGATTGATGCGCTGGATCAGATCGCCTTCGTTAAGCGCGTCGCTGCCTGTCGAGCTTTTTACATCGGCGATAAAACTTGCCGGATTAATATTTTTTACGATCAATCCTTTTTCGCCTTCGAGTTTGTAAATCCGCGCTACGTCGGGCGTTAATTCGGTCAAGGT
>CAYUGW010000017.1:0-18470 GCA_964444245.1 uncultured Blastocatellaceae bacterium
AAGATTTCAAACCGGAGCCGCCGACCCTTTGAAGATTAATATGCCCTATACCGGATCGGTAAATAATAGAAGCAAACTCGTTGCCTGCTCAACGTCCGGTGAAACGAATTGTATGGACTACTCTTCGACCGCGATGTCAGGCACAACATCAGGCACAACCGCCAAAAAGGTCATCTGGGTGAGTTACAGCGTAACATCTGACGGAACTCTGATCAGAACGACATTCGGCAACAACACGGGCAGACCTGCTGCCGAACAAATTCAGATTCAGCCGATTGCCACAAATATTCAAAATTTTCAGGTCAAATATCTGTTGCGGGACGGAACGGTGTCGGACGATCCCTCAAATGGCGGGTTGAATCAGGAAAATATGAATAATGTCGTGCAGATTGACGTAACGATGACGGCAAAAGTCGAAACAATGGAAAACGGTGTCAAGATCAATAACGTTGTGGAAATCAAATCCACTTTCAGTACCAAAAATCTTAATTACGATATTGGTTAATAAATAGAGGAAGTTTCAAATGATGGGTAAAATAAAATTGAATTCAAGAAAATTCGTTAAATCCGCTAAATCCGAATCAGAAAAAGGTGCGGCTCTAGTTATTGCAATTATGGTGATGCTGCTCCTGGCAGCCTTTGTAACCCTTGTTGTATCAAGAGTTTCAACCGAAACGATCATTACCGCCAATGATGCTTCCGAAAACCGTGCGGTCGCCGCGACAATGGCAAGTCTTGAATCAACCACGCGGGATTTTGCCGACGTTTTCGAGCGTAAACTTTCGCCATCCACCGCCGATATTGACGAAGTGAAAGCCAAATTAATACCGATTCCCGAACTTGAGTCAAATTACCTTTTTGCTAAAGAAATAAGGCAAACCGGTGATTCGGTAGCGACGGAAATCACCGGCGGAACATATTCGGGATTATATGCTCTGCGTGATGAATACGAAGTTGATATAACGGCAACAGACCAAAATTCCGGTGTTCAAACGCAATTGCGCCGCCGTTTTTTGAACGACCGGATTCCGCTCTTTCAGTTCGGAATCTTCTTTGAAGACGATCTCGAACTTAATCGTCCGCCGCTCTTTACCTTCGGCGGTCGTGTTCACACCAATCAAAACTTTTTTGTTTCCGCTTTTCCCGTTTCTTCGGGCGGCGGCATCTATTTCAGATCAAAAGCCACTGCCGCAGGCGAATTAATCAATGACATTTGGAAAACAAGAGCAGCTCTGGCAAGCGGAACCGATAACCAAAACGGAGTATTTATCGCCGATGCCGGAGGAACATATCGTGAATTGCTCACGCACAGGGGAAGCGTAACCTGTATCAGTCCGAGCGGAGCAAATGTGTTCGGCAATCCGGCTTCGCCGCTTTATAATCCGAATCTTCCGCCGTGCAGCAAGCGCAATGCGTGGTCGACCGAAAAAACCGTTTTTCAAGGCAATCTCGATACCAACACGCCGCGCCTCGATCTGCCGCTTTACCGCTTAAACATCAATTTGATCGAACTTGTTAAACGTCCGAAAAACATCGGCGATATGGGATCCAGCGGAACTGCGCCCGTTGCAGTTACGGGAGCAACAGCTGATATTCCGATTGTTTCCCGCGAAAGATTTGCCAACAAAGAAGGAATCAGAATTTCTCTGGCAGACAGCCGCAACGGATTACCGGGCTGTGTCGGAGTTCCGATTGCGACAAAATGCGGAATTCAGCTTGATGCGCCTTTAGGTACTTCAATCGGCTATCAACCCAAAACGATGCAGGACGGTTATCAGGCAACTCCGTTAAATGCCACAAGATTCGCTCAAACTCCGGCGGCTAAACAAATTTGGATCAAGGTCGAACTGGTTGATTTCGATTACAATGTCGGTGTGCCTTTGACCAAAGATGTTACTGAAGAATTCTTAAGCCTCGGCGTAACCGAACGCGCGCCCATCAGAGTCAGCTCAACCGGCGGTTTTGAAATTCTCGGTTACAGCGCATCAAACCCGAATGATTCCGATCATCCTTCCAATAAAGATGCCAGGTCGATCATTAAATTACAGCGTTTTACGATTCCCGGAGTTTCCATTCCGAATGAATCCGGCAATGTTCATCTTTCGGCGGTAACCATCGGAAGTGACAACCACAATTATGTCAATCGCCGGAATCTGACGGGCGGAACAGCAACAGCTTGTACTAAAACCTCCGGCACACAGGCGAATACGTTTGCCGCGCCGGATCCCGCGCCGGTCTATGCAAATATGAATGCTTCGGTCGAAATGGATGTGCATCTGCAATGCGTCCGCTTCGGAACAGCAACTTCAGGAAATCCGCAAATCAGATATTACAATAACGCCATCGTGCCGTTTCCGATTCAAATGTTCGATACGCGAGAGGGTGTTCCGAATGATTCGACTGCCTATACAAACGGAGTTTCCGGCACAAACGGAAACGATGTTCCGGCGGCTGGCGTGATGAGTATGGTTGATATAGACGTTGCCAATCTGAGAAAGTTTCTCAACGGCAGTTTTAACGGAAAATTCCCGACCGATACGCCTTTTGCTATTGCCAAGGGTGCAGGTCAATCATTAGCAGCCGCTGATGTTCCTCAAAATAAAGGCTGGGTTTTGTATGTTTCCGACCGCCGCGGCGATGCCGATTTTGACGGCGAATATGATATGGAAGACGTTTTTCCGGACAATGTTCTGCAATATAATGAAGATGTCAATGGAAACGGAACTCTTGAGCGAAGACTTTTCGGCTCGGTGACAAACTGGGAAGCACCGCCGTATGATAGAAGACTCTTCAGAAGCCGGGCGGCAACATCCGATCACGGATTCTACAGACGCGGCGTTCGCTTAATCAACGGTGAGACTCTTCCGGGAATTTATGATTCAAACAAACCCGATCAAACGAAAGGATTTACCGTTGCTTCGGAAAACGGCGTGTATGTTCAAGGAAATTATAACGCGACCGGCGTAAATCTTCCCGGCGGCTCTCTGCCTGCGCCTTCGCAAAATTATCTGCCGCAAAACACTCTGACACATATTCCGGCGGCGGTTGTTTCAGATGCCGTAACGATTCTTTCAAATGATTGGAATGATGCCAAGAGTTTCCGTTATCCGTTCACGCAAGGCGACCGAATGGCAAGCAATACAGTTGTGCGGTTTGCGATGCTGACCGGCGATGCGATTACCGGAAACACTACTATTTCATATAATCCGAGCCAATTCGGACAGCTTAACGGCGGAATTCATAATTTCAAACGCTTTTTGGAACGATGGACAGACCGGCGTTTGAATTATGCCGGATCGCTCGTCAATTTATTTACATCGCGCAACAACAACGGTTTCTGGAAATGCTGCAATGCGGTTTATAATCCGCCGATTCGTGATTGGACGTTTGACACGACGTTTCTCGACCCGAACCGTCTGCCGCCCGGAACGCCTTATATTTATTCGATGACCTTTACCGGTTTCCAAAGAGTAAATGAATAATTTCAGATAAAACATAAAGAAAAAGCGTGAAGTATTAAATTTCGCGCTTTTTCATTTTTTAAACTATTTAAGAGCGGGCGCAAAGCAACCCTTCCAGACCTTATATTAGTTCTGACTTTTTTGAAAACCGTTTAGTTCTTTCTATGTTAAGCGGAAAAAGACAAGTAAAATAATAAACAGGTCGGGAAGGGCTGCTTTGCGCCGCTAAAACGGCTCTCGAGAAATCTTTATTTTCGAACATAAAAATTATAATATCGTATAGATTCTTGATTTATGGTATTTTTAAACTGCGCTTTCCCCAAACCGAATTTAAGATGAAATATCTCTCGCTGGAAAATACAAGGCTTGACGGTCGCTACGATATTCATACACATCTCGGGCGCGGAAGTTATGCTGAAATCTATGTCGCCCGCGACGTAATGGCATCGCCGCAATCGCCGCATTCGCAGGTTGTCATCAAAGCTCTCAATGTTTTTCTGCAAAACGATTTAGACCTCGATTTAGAAAGAACTCTGGTTGAAAATTTCCAAAATGAAGCGGTCGCACTCGACCGCGTCCGCCATCCGAACATCATCAGCCGCATCGGACACGGCACGGCACGCGATCTGCGCGGAACTGTTTTTCATTATCTGGCACTCGAATATCTGTCCGGCGGCGATCTGGCAAAGGCGTGCCGCGAAAAGTGCTTATCACTTAAACAAGCACTTTTTTATATCGAACAAGTCTGCGCCGGTTTAGGTTTTGCTCATAAAAACGGGATAATTCACCGCGACATCAAACCGCAAAATCTCTTGCTGACAAACGATAGAAAAACGGTAAAAATCGCCGATTTCGGCGTGGCGCGAATTTCGCAAACCGATGCGCCGATTACACGCGTCGGCACAAATATCTACGCGCCGCCCGAACACAGCCCGATGCTTTCAGGGCAAACCGGATTGCTCGTTTCGCCTAAACTTACCCCCGCCGCCGATATTTATTCGCTGGCAAAAACCGCTTTTGTTTTAATCACCGGCGAATCGCCGAGATTTTTTGCCAATCAGCCGATTTCCGAACTTCCCTTTGCGATGCGCAGCGAAATCTGGGCAAATGAACTGGTTGAAATTTTACAGAAAGCGACTCAATCGGACTCCGCTAAACGGCATCAAAACGTCAATGAATTTTGGCAGGATTTATCACGCTTAAAACGTTTTACAGACGAAGTTTCGGAAAAACTTGTCGCACAGGTTTCGACATCTTCGCTTTACGCCATTCCGCAGCCGCACGTTGCCAAAGGCTATACGCCGTTTGCTCCTCAACAGCCGAAATTTAATACTTCGCGTAAATTACAAGTAAATCCGAATCTTTCACCGGGTGAAATGCCTTCGCCGGTCATTAAATTAGGCGCAAATGAAACGATTCCCGCGCCGCGTCCGCAACCGACGGAATTTGTATTCGAGCCTTCAAATAACGCATCTGAAGCGGCACAATTTCAGCCGAAACGTAAACGCAGTATTATTCGCACGTTTACGGTTTTTGCAGTTCTCTTATTATTATTTGCGGGCGGGCTTTTTGCCACTCAATTTTATATTAGAAACGGGCTTTTTCCGACCATTACAAATACGTTTAAAACGCAGACCGGCATCGCCAACACTAATGTCAATCTGCGTTCGACACCGACATCAATTAATAATGAAAATATTATCGGTTTTGTCTCGAAAAATTCGCGGTTAAAAATCTTGAACGAAAAAGATAATTGGTATGAAGTAGAAATAATCGAAAACGGTCGCCCGCCGCTCGATTCCGGGAACGCAACCCGCGGCTGGGTTTATGGAAAATTGGTAAATCTAGTAAACGACTAGATTTTTTTTAGGATATTTAAGGAGAAATCAGTGAGTGTTTTAGATAAAGTCCGGCGGTGGATTGACGGCGAAAGTGCGGAGTTGGTTTTGGAAGAAGCCGCCCGCAACGCACAAGTCAAACCGCGCAGTCAATCGGAAGAATTCATTGTAAAGATCGCCCGTGCGGTCGAAGAAGTGATGCAGCGCGAACTCGTTCCGCTGCCGCAGGGTACAACCATCATTCCGACCGAATATATGATTTTCCTGAGCGAAACGGACGATAAGGATTGGCAGGGAATCAAACGGCGCGGACTCGAACAAGGGCTTTATCATATCTTGGCGGAACGCGCCAAAGAGATCGCCGGAAAACGCAAACTCGAAACAAAATCATTCGTCATCGAACTGCGCGTTGACGGAACTCTCGAACAAGGCGAAGTTCGTGTCCAGCATAGCTGGGACGACAGCTCGAGCAATAAAACCGGAGTTTTGGCGCGCCCGAAACCCGTTCAACAACCGCAAACTCAACAACCGAAACCTCCGCAACAAACACCGATTCCTCATCCGCAGACGTTTATGCCGCCGCCGAGTCCTAATTTACAACCGCCGAATTTTGTCAATCAGCAATCGGCAATGACCAATCGACAAGACGCGGGAAATGAAATTCCGCCGACGGCAAACAATATCAATGTTCCGCAAGTTACACCGTTTCAAGCGGAAGAAGCCGAAGAAATGACGCACGTCCAAAAACGCAATACCGAATTGTATCGGCTCGAAGTTTGGCGCGACGGCGTAAGGCAAAATGTCATTCCGGTTTATCAATCAGAAGTTAAAATCGGTCGCGGTTCGCGTTCAAAACCCGTCGAAATCACTCTCGCCGGCGATCCCGAAATCAGCCGTCATCACGTCAATCTGATGCGTGATGCGAGCGGTCAATTCTGGCTCGTCAATGTCGGCAGAAACCCCGCGATGATTAATAATTACGAATTGCCGATCGGTCAGAGAGTAGCGGTTACACCCGGTTTGCCGATTCATATTTGCAGTTATCTTTTAAGAATTCAGCCTCGTTAAAAGTTTTAGGGCAACTTAGAAAGTTGACAAAAAAAATGATAACCGTTAAGTAGGTGGTCTTTGACCGCCGATCTTTATTTTATCAAAAACCCTCGGTCGCGAGAGCCGCCTACCTAACGAGTAAGTTTTTTAATTTTATTCACGCACATTGGTATAATTTTATTTCTTTGCGTAAAAGTTAATATTGAAAAGTTCGATTAACTACCGGATAATCGTCCAGCAATCCGAATCCTTGTGTAGAAAAGGTATTATCCGAACTTAAAATTGTCCAATAAGTTCCCGCCCGATAAATGGAAATATCGGTTTTGCCGTCGCCGTCATAATCGCCCTGAGCCGGAATATCGGTTGCCGCATTTCCCCATCCGACAACAAATCCGGAAAAATCCGAGCTTCGGTTGATCCACCATTCTAAATTAGACCCGTTATTTCTGACAACGGCAATATCCGTTTTACCGTCGCCGTCATAATCACCCGGCACCGGACGATCCGTTTCCAGACCGAAATCTATGACATTTATTCCTTCGGCTGATTGATTCATCCAAAAAGCGGTTGAGCCTCCGGTTTTTGCCCGGCGGATGACAAAATCGGCTTTGCCGTCGCCGTCATAATCGCCGGGAATGGGAATATCGCCGTTTAATCCCCAGGAAACCTGCGTGATATTTCCCGTTGGATTATCCAATGAACCGCGAAAATAAAAGTAACTCTGATCGCCGCTACCGACACCTTCCCGATAAACCGCAACATCATCTTTGCCGTCGCCGTCATAATCGCCGACCACGAACGGATTGTCGCCGATTATCCCGAAATCTTCTACCCGCAAAGTACTGGTGCTGCTTTCGAGTATATAGAAAAAAGCGTTTCCAGAAGGCGCATCCGATGAAACTCCGCGCCAGACGGCAATATCGGCTTTACCGTCGCCGTCATAATCCGCCGCAACAAACTTGTCGGTCGCTACGCCCCAGTCAACCGCATACGTTATATCCGTTCCGTTAAGATTAACAAACCAGCGCATTTGATCGGTCGCGCCGCTCGGACTCGCTCCGATATTTCTGACAACCCCGTAATCGGTCTTACCGTCGCCGTTAAAATCCAAAGGCGCGAATGAATTTACCAAAATATTTTGAAATTCGACCGAACCTTTATCGCATAAAGTAGCTCCGCCGGATTGCGGGCGCGAAAAATTTCTCTGGTCGGTATTTATCGGAGCTTCGCAATCATTAACCCCGCCGGGTATCGTATCGATTACCGGACTCGTTGAATCCGGTGCGTGAGTCATCGTATTTCCGCCGTTATTTTGCAGCGGACCGAGTTGCGGATCGCTTCCGAATACGTCATTCGGCATCGGAGTCATCGTCCCGCCCGAAGTGCTTTGAACGTGATTATAATTTTGCGATGTAACAGTTCCGCCAATGAGAGGTGTATTTCCGGCAATTATACTGTTTTTAACATTTACCTGTCCGCTCGCGTTATTGACTCCGCCGCCGGTCGGTGCGATGCCGCCGAAAATCGTGCAAAAATTTATGTCGAAAATCGCCGCGCCCGCGCTTTGCTGATTATGTAAATTGCCACCGCTTCCGCCCGATGAATTTCCGCTCAGAGTTGAATTTAAACAATTGGTTCTCGCGGTTCCCGTTCCGGCGGAAAAATTCAAAGTACCTGCGCCGACCGATGTCGGTTCGGAAACAGTATTGCCGCTGACGGTCGAATTTGTGATATTTGTCGTCGCATCGAAACTTGCACCGACGATGTTGACGATGCCGCCGCCTTCGTTCGGCGCAGTATTGTTGCTGACTGTGCTGTTTATGACATTAGTTGTTGCCGGTGCGGTCGAGGCAAGCGTGCGAATTCCGGCGTGAAAATGGCTTGCCGAGTTGCCGGAAACAACTGAATTCTGTAAATTCACCGTCGTGTTTTGATTATAAATTCCGCCGCCGAATCCCGAAAATGCTCCGCCCGCGGTGCTGTTTGATTCGTTATTGCTGATGGTCGTGTTCGTAAAGGTCGTCGTTCCGGCTGGAGCATAAACTCCGCCGCCGAATGAACTGTTCGCGGAAGATGCCGCCGTATTGTTCGAGATGGTCGAATCAGTGAACTCCGCCATCGTGGATAAACCGCTGATGGCAACACCGCCGCCGAGTCCGAATGTGATGCCGGAACTTGCCGTATTATTGGAAATCATCGTGTTTGTAACGCTGACGGTAGCGTTATTGTTTATATGAATACCGCCGCCCGTGCCGCTCGTTCCGGCGGTTGTCGAACCCGCACTGTTATTACTGACCGTGCTGTTTGTAATATTCAAAGTCGCATTGGTTGCGCCTGAAACCGAAATTCCTCCGCCGCTCGAAGCATTCTGATTGTTTTGCACTATGACATTTTCGAGATTCAAAGTTCCTGCGCCGTTATCAACACGAACACCCGCGCCGAATACATTTCCGGCATTTCTCCCGTTTTGAATGGTTATTCCGTTGATATTTACAACCGTTCCAGCGACCACGAATCTGATATGAAAAACTCTTTCGGTTGCCACGCCCGGCGCGGCATTTGCTTGAACAATCGTCGTTAAAGGGTCAGCACCGTTGATCGTTAAATCCGAATTTATATCCCAATCGCCGCTCGCATTATTGTTTTCGCTTGCGCCCGTCAAGGTCTGCGTATAAGTTCCGGCGGGCAGATTGATAATATCCGCTCCGGCAAGCGCATTGGCTTCGGTAATCGCCGCCCGCAGCGAACACATTCCGCCGGAATCCGCACAAACGCCGTCGCCCGGATTTACGTCTTGCGTATCGGCTGTCGTATTCACGTTAAATGTTGCCGCATTGATGCTTACCGCAAAAATCGCCATTGCCAAAAATGTCATCAAACTTATTTTTTTCATCATTTTTTTCTATACCTTCCTTTTTGAAATCAATTTTTATCAAATTACTTCTTCTTCGCGCTCGACACATCCGTTACAAACCAAAAGAGAACCATTCGGCAATTCGATAAAATAAACTTTTTGTTTTTCGATCAATCTATAGATCAAACGCGGAGAAACTCCGGTAAACTCTTCGGGCGGCAGAAGTTTTTTTCTTTCTCCGCACAAACGGCAGATGACAAAAACAGTTCTCCGATGAATTGCGACAAACTGCAAATTGTGCGTTTCAAGAGTTATCTCCAATTCTCTGGTTACTTTTCTTTTTCTCACTTTTTCTTGCACGCCCGATAAAAGTCGGCTTATAATCTTACGAAAATAAAAAAGACGTGCATTTTTTTTCCCACAAACGCGATGTAAAAGTAATTAGGAATTTCTAAATATTTTCTAAATTTTTAATAAATCGGGAATTTATGCCCATATCCGACAAAAAATTCTACGAATTCGGCGAATTTCGGCTCGATCCGTCCGAGCGGCTTTTGCAGCGCGAAGGCGAAACGGTGCATCTACAGCCGCGAGTTTTCGATACGCTTCTCGCACTGATTGAAAATAGCGGACATCTCGTAAAAAAAGACGATCTGCTCAAAACCGTCTGGTCGGATTCGATTGTCGAGGAAAATAATCTGACGCAAAATATCTATGCTCTGCGGAAAGCCTTTGATGAAGCAGGCGGAAAAAATTATATCGAAACAATTCCGCGCCACGGTTATCGTTTTACGGGCGAAGTTCGGGAGATTTATGAAGAAACCGAAGTTTCGTTTGTTGAAAACCGCTCGCTTTTGCATTTCAAAATCAAAGAAAATATCGAAGAATCGCCGCCCGCCGGACATTTTTCGCGAAACGGCAAATTAGCGGCAGCCGTCTTGATGATTTTAGCGGCAAGCGGCGTTTTCCTTGTCTGGAATTTTGCGCTCCAAAAAAGCGAAAAAAAATCAATTATCATTACGGCTGACATCAAAACTCTTGCCGTTCTGCCGTTTCAAATCGAAAAACCCGCGCCTTCGGACGAATTTTTAGGTTTGGTGATTGCCGATGATTTGAGCCGTCTTGTAATGCACAGCGCGTCTTTTAAATTTCGCTTTCCAACGCCCGGCAGTCGGGTTTTGGAAAATCAAACGGACGCGCAAACTCTGGGCAAACTTCTTAAAGCGGATGCCGTTTTAACGGGCGTTGTCAGCAAAAACGGCGAAACTTTGAAGATCCGCATAAATTTGATTAAAACCGCTGACGGCACGGTTCTTTGGAATCAACTTTTCATCAATCGAAGCGGCGATATTTTTCAACTTAACGATTCGATTGCCGAAGCTTTTCTGAAAGATTATCCGCCCGACGAAGAGGATGATTCGGCAAGGCAGACGCATCGTCCCAAAAGCCCGGAAGCCTACAAAAATTTTATCAAAGGACGCGCTTTATGGAATAAACGGACGAGTTCGGAGCTGCATCAAAGCACGCTTTTGCTGGAACAGGCAATCGCCCAAGACCCGAATTTCGCCCTGGCTTACGCCGCGCTTGCCGATGCTTACGCCTTTGATTTTACGCAACGGTTCAAAGCCGTCGAAACCGCCGAAAAAGCCCTCGAACTAAATCCGAAATCGGGTGAAGCGCACGCGTCGCTCGGATTTTTTTATTTATTTTGGGATTGGAACATCATCGAAGCGGAGCGGCATTTCAAGCAAGCCGCCGCTCTCAGCCCGCATTATGCGACCGGGCATCAATGGTATGCCGCGCTTTTTGCCGCGTCGGGAATGATGTCGGCAGCAAAGCAGCAGATTCAAACCGCTCTCGAACTCGAACCGATTTCTCTGCCCATCAAAACCGATTCCGGACAAATTCTGTATTTTGCGGATGAATACGACAAAGCGTTAGATTCCTGCTCTACGGCAATCGCATTCGATCCCGAATTTATCAATGCTTACGGCTGTCTTTATCAGATTTACTCCGTCAAAAAAATGTATTCCGAAGCCGTTTCAGCTTATTTGAAACGCGAAGAAATTTCCGGAATCAAGCGGAAAAACGTAACCGACAGAAACGCAAACCTCAAACAAGCTTTTGATTCGGAAGGAATCGAAGGTTTTTGGCGGGAAATGCTGACTCCGCTCTGGGAAACTCAGGGAGATTTGAAACGCGCCGAATATAATGCACGGCTCGGCAATCATGAAGAAGTTTTTCGTTTATTGGAAATTTCTTTCAAAAACCGCGAATTCGGTTTTTTGTACACGGCGGTCAATCCGGTTTTTGAAAACTACCGTTATGATCCGCGCTTCCGGCAACTTATCGCTCCGTTTGATCTGGTCGCTCAAAAATCGAATAAATGATAACCCCACACCGTTTTTAATTTATCATTAAATATGGTAACTGATTAGCTCTTTGGTTTTGAAGTTAATTAGATTTAACCCAAAACAGCGAAAACCGTCCGCTTGCGGCAGACGGTTTCCGATTTGAAATAAAAATAATCGTTTAGCGAACCTTGAGCAGCGGATCGCCGAGCAGAGTCCACGAAAGCCGCACGTCTCTGCCGCCAAAAACATTCATCTTGGCATCTTTGATCAAATCGCCGATTCTTGGAATATTTCCTTGAGAAATTTTTTGATAAAAACGTCTGGCTAAAACTTCCTGCACATCGGGCGTTGTTTTACCGGAAGAAGCCCAGACGGCAACGCCGCCGCCATTTTGCGCCTTTAGCATAGCTTCCGCCAGACTATCAAAATCCGTTCTGATAAAATATCCATTTAAACAGGTCAGCATCGTAAATAATGAATAATTCGTTCCGTTTGAAATCGAAGGAACGTCATTTATGCTGTAAAAACTTGTTGCCGCCCAGAGTCCGGTAGATCCGTGTCCCGAATAATTTACCAAATATCTTCCGTTATTTAATTGCGACAAAAGAGTTGCCCGCGCATTAGTATCGCCGCGATTTACCATTATGGAAGTTGTTCCTGCTGGAAGTTCATTGGCTAATCGCTGGTTCATTCCGGCGAAATCATAACCAATCGGCAAATCGCTCGCAAAAAGCGTACCTCTGGTAAATCCCTGACCGGAAGTTTGCTCAAAAATGACAACTTTATTAAGAATTTGCGTAACCTCGGCATTTGTTTTTACAGGAATTCTTCCGATAGCAATCTCCGATAAACCGTCGTCATTAAAATCGGCTAATGCCTCATCGCTTCCGGTTTCCTCGTAAGCGGTGTCAAACATCTTAGTCGGAACAAAATTAACACCTGTTATTCCGGTATAGCCTCTGGGATCATAACTCGTATCGCCGAGAATCAACACATAATCCGGCGGTGTTTGCCAGTTATTCTTGGCAAATTGTAAGAATGACCGAATCGAGTTTGCGCTGGTAATTCCGTAATTAAACTCGTCAAAAATATCATCAATCCGAACTATTTTAACGGAATAACCTTCTTTTATCCGGTAATCCGCCCAATCATGGGCTTCGTCCATCCAATTTTTATGGGTGATGATAATCAGTTGGGCATTATAATTGGTTTGTGATAAAGAGGACGGCGTGTTTTCTTCAATCGAATCAATGGACAAAACGGCTTCTTCAGCCGCTGCAAAAAATTTTCGACTGCGGTTTGCCGGAATAATTACGCCGAAATTTCCGTTATCAATAGTTTGCTGCAAATTTGTGACAACAGTCGGTGCATCGGGAAATGTCGTATCGAAAACCCTGAAGTTGCCGGAAGTAAAGCCTTTCACTTCAAACTGCTTTAAAGGTTTGGCATAAAAGGACAAAGTGTTTTGTTGTGCCAGATAATTTCTCGAAAAATTGACTTTGACGGATTCGACCAAACTGACATCATTTGTCGCCGACGGAACTTTTAATAAAAGATTATTTGCCCCTTCAATTAAAAGTGATGTCGGGATCTGATAAGTTTTACTCATCAAATTCAGATTATTTCCCGTAATCGGTTCAAGCGGAACATTATTAAATGTAACATTTATATTATGCGGCGTAGTTGTCAGTCCTTGAATGCCAACGGTTAAAACTGCTTGCGTTACGCTTTGATCAATACCGTCTAAATTAAAAGTAACGGTTGTTCCGGTTGCGTTCACAACCTTATCGCTGAAAAAATTGTTTGCATCACCATTTCTTACGGACGAGACATAAACCAGGCGATCCGCTTTGTAAAAAGATTGCTCATAACTGTTGGAAACAACATTTCCGCCCATCCGGCGGCGAACGCTTGTATAAATTCTTTTTCCGGCTTGCGCACCGTTTATCAAAAAATAAATCTGCGTGCCGGATTCGATCGTGTCAATTCCCTGCCCGTAAAATTCGATATAATCGCCCCCGTTACTGACAGTTATCGCCTGTTCATTGCCGTTCATATAAAGCTGCCAATTTGCCGAAGACTGATTAACATCAAATCCGGCGTTTTCCAATTCGGCTCGGCTGACGCGATAAATGCCTTCTTTTTTTACACCGATTTTTACGCCCGGTTGGGCGGCAATCCATCGCTGCCGATCAAGATTCGGCGGCAGAGCATTTTCGGCAATTTCGCTGTGTAATTCTTTCGTCAGTGAAATCTCGTTTTTTTCAATTCTAAAATCGGATTTTTTTGTTTCGCTCAAAAGCTGATCCGAAGTCTTACCCGCAATTCCGGCTAAATTGTCGGTATATTTGGCGGAAATAGGAATAGAAAAAGTCTTTTGACCATTAATAGCAAGCGTTTCAATCAGATATGTCTGACCGAAATTCCCCTCAGGATCGAAAAATGTATAAATTCCTTCAAAAACTCTTTCTTCATTATTTTGAATAAATCCGCCGCTGATCAGATGCGGATTTACTTGTACCTGATCCTTGCCGTCTATTCGATAAACATTAAATCCCAAATTATTTTGCTCAACTTTCATCTGCCATTTAAACCAGACCCCGTTGCCGTCTGAAAAAGCTTCCGCTGAAGCAAATTCAGTCGAAATTGTGTTGAAAGTTTTTGTGAAATTGGTTCGTTCTTGTTTTTGCGCCGACATTGGTAAACTCAAGGACAACAACAAAATTGTTACAACGAAAAATGAAATTACTCTATTCATATTTTTTTTTGCACTCCTGACAGAGAAGACTTTTATTTAGGAAAAGTGTTTCCTGTTTGTAGATTGAAACTGTAATAAATATGGGGCTTAAATTGCTTATAACTTTACAACTTTTCGTTTGATTTGCCAAGACAATTTTTCGTTCGGACATTTTCTCGCGCCTTGCCGAAATTCTTTAAAATCCGAAGAGACTTGCAGTTAGAGGAATATAACTTATATCCTATTTCTCTACAAATACTTTAAAGGTTCGAAAAAATATTATGAAATCAATCAAAAAGTTCATTATTTTAAACGTATTACTCGCATTTTTTTGCGTAACTGTTCCCCAAAACTCGAACGTGTTCGCGGCTTGGCGTGATCCGGTGCGCGCTAAAAACGCGATGGTCGCGTCCCAGCACGAACTTGCTTCAAAAATTGGCGTGGAAGTTATGAAAAAAGGCGGAAATGCCGTTGATGCGGCGATTGCCGTTGCGCTTGCATTGGCGGTTGTTTACCCGGAAGCCGGAAATTTGGGCGGCGGCGGGTTTATGTTGATTCGTCTGAAAGATGGGACAACTACTTCAATTGATTATCGTGAAATGGCACCTCTGAAAGCGACACGCGACATTTTTGTTGATGAAAAAGGCGAACTAATCAGGGGTGAAGGTTCTTCGACAATCGGTTATCGGGCTTCCGGCGTTCCCGGAACTCCGGCGGGAATGGAATATGCTTTTAAAAAATACGGTTCCGGCAAAGTGAAATGGGCGGAACTGGTTGAACCGTCAAGGAAACTTGCCCAAGACGGTTATATTCTATCATATCGTCTGGCAAATTTGTTTAAAAATTATGAAGAAAGTTTATCGCAGTATGAAGAAAGCAAAAGAATCTTCTTGAACAACGGAAAATTCTTTGAAGAAGGCGATCTTCTCAAACAACCCGACCTTGCCCAGACACTTGCGCGAATCCAAAAAGACGGTGCGAAAGGTTTCTACGAAGGCAAAACCGCACAATTGATCGCCGACGATATGAAAGCAAATAACGGCTTGATTACTTTAGAAGATTTAAAGAATTATGTCGTCAAGGAAAGAACTCCCGTGCGCGGCACATATCGCGGACACGAAATTATCTCGATGCCGCCGCCGTCTTCGGGCGGAATTGTTTTGATCCAGGTTTTGAATATGCTGGAAAATCACGACGTACGCAAAATGGGATGGGCTTCGGCGCAAAAATATCACATTTTGACCGAAGCGTTGCGCCGCGCCTTTGCCGACCGCGCCGAATATATGGCTGATCCCGATTTTGCCGATGTTCCGGCAAAACCTCTGATGGAAAAAGCTTATGCCAACGAGCGCAATAAAACGATAAATCCGGAAAAAGCCTCGACCAGTCAGGAAATCAGATTCGGCACTCCCGGCGGCAAGGAATCAATGGACACGACGCATTTTTCAGTCGTAGATGCAGACGGAAACGTCGTTTCAAATACTTATACGATCAATGATTTATACGGATCGCGTGTTACGATCAAAGGAACGGGAGTTTTGATGAATGATGAAATGGACGATTTCGCCGCGCAGCCCGGAAAACCTAATCTTTTCGGCTTGATACAGGGCGAACGAAACAAGGTCGAACCGAAAAAACGTCCGCTTTCTTCCATGACTCCGACGATCGTTTTGCGAAAAGACGGCACAGTCTGGTTTGCCATCGGCGCACGCGGCGGACCGCGCATTATTTCAGCCGTTTTGCAGGCGACGATTAATATGATTGACCACGATATGAACATTCAAGCCGCTCTCGACGCGCCGCGCATTCATCATCAATGGTTTCCCGATCATATTTTTCACGAGCCGTACGGCTTAGTTCCCGATACGCGCAATATTCTGGAAAAAATGGGACATAAATTAAATCCTTCGCCCGGAAATCTGGCATCGGCGACCGGAATCGCCATCGAAGCCGGAACAAAAGTCAAACTCGGAGCGATTGATTCGAGAAGCGACGGCGAAGCAATTGGGTATTAAATTTGCAAAGTAAAGTCTCTTAATAGAATTTTTTTGAAAAAAAGGAGATCAAAATGAAAAAAATCTATCGGAAAAGTTTTTTATATTTAACAGGAATGATGCTGGCTGTTTTTGCTGCGGCTTGCCAACCTGCTGAAAACAATACAAATACGAATACAATCAATACAAATACGAACACGAATCTGAACTCGAACGTGAATACAAACACGAATTCGATGAATACAAACACCGTGTCCGAAATTGATACAAAAGAGCCGGATCAATATCAAGCAATGGTTTCATTAACATTTGAAACAAGCGGCTCGAATCATGCTGCGACCAAGCCTTTAAGGGCGGAAGTCGCGCGAAACGGCGCGGACAGAAAAATGGAATTCGCTTTAACCGGCGGCGAAAGATTTATTTATCTGACCAAAGACGGAAAACAGTATCTAATTTCGCCGAACCGCAAACAAATTGCTGAACTAAATAAAGAATCTTTGGGTTTCGATGTCAAAAATCTGATGCTGCCTGAACAGATTGTCAATCAGGTCAAGGCTTTAGAAGGCGTTGAAATGGTCGGCGAAGAAAAGGTTGACGGGCGAGATGCGATTCGCTACAACTACGGTTCAAAGACGGACACGCAGACCAAAGCCGGAGAAGTTACGACCGAATCTTTTATTTTGGTTGATAAAGCAACGGGATTGCCGCTGCGTTCGATTACCGACGCTTCTTCACAACAGGGCAGTGTTCAGGGAGTCACCGGTATAAGATTTGTTACGCAAATCAGTGATATACGGGAAACCGCCGAGCCGGCTTTATTTGAAGTGCCGACCGATTACAAAGAAGTTCAGCCGGAAGAAATTCGTCAACAGATGAACACTTTGCTGAGCGCGGCGATGGCGATTCTCGGACAAATAATGAAATCGGCGCAACCGAATCAAGCTCCGGCTGCAACGCCGACTCCGTAAATTTACAAAGGAGAAAATTAGACAATGGGTAAATTTCTGACTTTTATTCTCGGCGCGGTTTTCGGTTTGCTGGTTGGCGGCGGTTTGATTTTTTATTTTTTCAGCGGCGCACCGAGCGCGGCGCATCTTCCCGGCGAACCGATTCAAGCTCCCGATCCGAACGGTTTGCCGACCGGAACGGCGACCGTCGTTTTGAATCAGCAATTTTTCGACACGGTTTTGGGAACGATTTTTTCGCAGATGAATGCGCCGGCGTTTCCTTTGAATTTGACCGGACAAAATAATTTCGACACCGAAATCAAGCCCGAAAAAATCGCGTTTTTGCAGGATAATGCGTGCGACGGGAAAATCACGCTTCTGCCTGAAGGCAGCGGCGTAAAAACCGGGGTTCGGCTGGAAAACGGGAAAATCAACGCGCCGCTCGCCTTTCGCGGAAGTTATTTGGTTTTCGGACAATGTTTACAGTTTGCAGGTTGGGCGCAGGCGAATTTGAGTTTGCGTTATGACCAGAATCAAAAGGACGTATTCGGTCAAATTCAAGTTGAAACCGTAAATCTCGACGGCGTATCGCCCTTGGCGAGCGGTTTCGTAACTCCTTTGGTTCAAAACACTTTAAACAATCGTGTCAATCCGATTACGATTCTCAAGGGAAATCAAATCGCCCTGAATGTGCCGATTGCCGCGACGGACGGAACTCTGAACGCGCAAGTCAAAGACGTGCGGGCGGAAATCAAGGAAAACGCGCTTAATTTATACGTCAGCTACGATTTCACCGGATCGCGCGGAAATTAAGTATTTCGAAAAAGTTTGGAGTCCCGCCTTCAGGCGGCTTTAACCGCCGCGCTTCGCTGGCGGTTGCCGTCTAAAGACGGGACTCCAAACTTTTTTAAAAAAATCTTTCGATACTTTTGATTAATCGCGGGTTTCGCGCCAAATCCCCTGTTTACTTTCGGAAAAATCCGTGAATGTCACGCCCGGCGATGGCAATTGTTCGGGATTCTTTTGTTTTTTGAAATTCTTTTGATAAAACTTGAAGGTTTTTTCTTCGAGCGTTTCGGTTTCATTGCCTTCAAAAACAAGCGCGTAGATCATCCGCAAAAATCCGCCCCAAAAGGTAATTATGGTGGCTAATCCGACCAGAAACGGGCTGAACGCAAATATATTCATTAAAACGCCCAAAAGCGGAACGAGAATTAAACCTGCCAGAATCATTT
>CAYUGW010000018.1:0-18367 GCA_964444245.1 uncultured Blastocatellaceae bacterium
AATCAATGCCCAGACCGCCGTTGCTGTAGATCGAATTGTGGGTAATGCGATTTTCAGTCGAACTGAGATCCGTCGTTGCGAAATTGATTCCGTTGCCCGTGTTAAAGGCAATCGTGTTGCCCGCGCCCGCGCCGCCAATTTCGTTAGATTGGAATAGACTGATTAACCGAATTCCATCGCCGCCGTTGCCCAGACCTGCGCTGAGGTTGGAGTTTGTGCCGATGAAATTGTTTTGCAGAATCAAAGAGAAACCTCTGTTAATGAGAACTCCGTGGCTCGTGTTAGCGGCGATGGTGTTGCCTGTTACGGTTTTACCGGTATTGTTGCCTTCGCCGAGAAGCAATCCGACACCGTTATTACCGAGCGGATTTGCGCCGCTCGCGTCCGTCCCGATAAGATTGTCCGAGATAATGTCATCGGGTGCGCTGTTATTCGACTTCAGAACCTGCATTCCGCCGCCGCTGTTGCCGGAAATCAGGTTGTTGCTGATTACTTTCTGGAGTACCCCGTTGAATCGCAATCCGAAATCGCCGTTCGGAATCGCCCCATCGCCCGCCACGTTCGTGCCAATGTAATTTCCTAAAATTTGCGGTATAGCGTTGCCGGTCAGACCGATGTTTAAACCGTCCAGAAGGTTGCCGGAAATAATGTTTCGTGCCGCCGGACTTGTGCCGCCGATAGTATCAAAACCCGAGCCGTTGGGGATCTGGTAAATGCCGAAATGCATGTTGCCGAGCGCGGCGGTGCCGAGCGCGTTTGTGCCAATGAAATTGCCCTGCACCAAAATTCCGGGACCGCCAATGGTGTTAACTCCGCTGGCGTTGGTATCGCCCGTGGTGGCGGAAATAACGTTTCTCGCGCCCACCGTCGTGCCCCCTAACAAAGTGTTCGGGCTTGAAATCCTAACTCCGGCGGAACGATTTCCGAGCGCAACTGTGCCGGTTACGTCCGTGCCGATGTAATTGCCTTGCACGATATGATTGCCGCTGCCGCCCACAATCACTCCCGTGATGTCTGCGGTTGAAACGATGTTGCGGGCAGCAGTCGTGGTCCCACCGATGAGATTATTGTTGCCGCCGGAGTTCACGCCTCCGTTGCCATTTGTGCCGCCGGGCGCGGTTGTTCCGGCAACATTTGTCCCGATGCGGTTGCCTTCGACGATGTTGTTGCTCGACTGAAGGTTGATGTAAATGTTATTGCCGACATAGCCGTTGGCAACCATGCCGCGAAAAACGCAATTGTCGGTGTCTGAGCCGGTAAAATGCCTTGCGGGAAACTGATTAGACATTCCTGTAAATTCGACAAAACCTCCCGGAGCAGTCGTGCCGTCAATCGTCAACGGGCTGAGAATGGCGCTTTGCGGAGCAAGGAATGGACCCGCAACCGTAAAATTGATGGTATTTGAGCCGCCGCTGGAATTCGCCTGTTGCCGAGCCGCCAAATAAGTGCAAGGTCCCGTGCAGGCTCCATTAGCGTCGCACGGCGGTGTCGCGCAAGCCCCGTTGCCCAAATTGCCGTCGCCGACGTTGTCGGTGGAAACGACGGTAAAAATAGCCATCGGCGCGGTTTGCACGACGGTCGGCGCAACCGAATCTTCGCGCATCACGACCAAATCACTCAGCGCGTCAATGTTCAGACGCATCGGCAAAATCGCTGTCGCTTTTCCAGAAACATCGAGCGAAGCCGCGAGATTAAATTCCTGCGCCTCGAAATTCACCGCTTCCGTTTCGCTTTTAGGAGGTTGAAAATCGCTCGTCAATAAATGAATTCGCTCGCCCGCGCCGATAACCAAAGTATCAACCGAACGCGCCGAAACACGCGCCGTTAGCATTACGGGCGCGGCATCGCCGGACAAATAATCCGGCAGCGAAATTGTTTTCGTATCGCGCCACGCGGCTGACAAATTTCCTTTCGCGTCCGTCGTGCCGCCGTTTTCGAGCAGATGAATCTTGCCGCCAGCAGCGAGCAGAGCGATTTCATTTTTGGGAGTTTCGCCTTTGATAAAATCGCCGACGGCGAGCGCAGAAATTTCAAAATCGAATTTCCGGCGCGTCATTTGTGCCGCTTCAGCTTGTTTGCCGCTTGCGTCGAAAAGCAATTTTCTATCTCTGCCGCGCAAAACGGCTAGTTCATTGCCCGCCGCGATTGCCAAATCGAAACGTGCGTCGCCTTCAATCAAATTAACGGCGAGAGATGTAACCGGCGCCGCGAAAGTAAAAATTTCCGGCTCGGCTTTCGACGCGCCGTATGGATTTTCAAAGATCAAAACCTGTCCGCCTTGATCGGTTTGAACGGCAACGATTAAATCATTCAAACCGTCGCGGCGGTTAAAATCACCGGCTAAAAATGCCGTAACCTTACCCGGCAGTTCGATTCGTTTCGATAAAACGAATTCGCCGCACCCGTCGCCGCTCAAAAAATAAACCGCGTTTTCCGTTCGCGCCGCCGCCGCAATATCAAAATGTCCGTCTGCATCGAAATCGCCCGCCGCCAGAAAATCGGCTCTGACGGGAAGCGAAAAAAGACGCGCCGGACCGAGAAAAGAAGCATCGGTGAATTCGCCGCGCGATTTTCGCTCAAGGGCTTCGGGCGCATTCGGATAAACCGCATCAACATTGCCGCGCATAAAGGCAGCCGCGCCGCCCGTTTCGTTTGAATAACCGATAATGATGTCGGGCATTCCGTCTTCGTCAAAATCCGCCGTCGCAATCGAAAGCGGACGGCTTTGATTATTCTCAAAATTGCCGCGCAGATCGTCTGCGCCGGAATAATCGGTGATGATCTCTTTTCCGTCCAGCACATTTATCCACGGATTGCCGCGCCGTGCGCCGAGAATTTGCGGTTGTTCACGCCAACGCGCCGGCGAAAACTTTTGCGGAGGTTCGGCGGAAACATTTTTTTCCAAACTGTTCAGAAAAAATACTCCAATTAAAGCGAGAGAAATCATCGCCAAAAAAAACCCGAATTTTGTCGCTAAATCTGCATTTGTATTGATTTTTGTCATTTCTTTTTACCTCAGAATTTTGAAAATAATTTGTGTTCGCAGTGAATTTAGCTTGACTTGCTTTCAAAAGTCTTCAAAACTGTAATCAAAACTTCTCAAAAGTTTTCAAAATCTATGATCGAGCTTTCGGAATCAAGGATTTATGAGTTTGAAGAATTCCGGCTTGACGCGAAAAGTCATCGGCTTTTCCGCCGGGAATCGGGCGAACTTGTGCCGCTCACACCGAAAGCCGTAGAACTTCTCCTTTTCTTTGTCCAAAATGCCGGACGCGTTTTATCCAAAGACGAACTGTTTGAAGCCGTTTGGGAAAATTCATTTATCGAAGAAGCGAATCTCTCGCAGACGATCTTTGTTTTGCGGAAAACGCTCGGTGAAAATACCAAAAATCCGCGTTTTATTCTGACCGCTCCGAATCGCGGCTATCAATTCATCGCTCCGGTCAAGGAAATTCATTCCGATGACCGGATTTTGGAAGAAAGTTTTTTGTCCGATGACCATTCTTCACAAGTTCCAAATTCCAAATTCCAAATTCCGGATTCAAATCTAAGTTCTAAGCTTCAAATTCCGCAATTAAAATGGTTTGCAATTCTGCTGTTTTTTTTGATCGCCTTTGGTATTTATTGGTTTTATCCGGCGGCAAAACCCGTCACCGTCGGCGAAATCAAAACAATTGCCGTTTTGCCGTTTGAAGATTTGAGCGTCGAGCAGACGGAAAAATATCTGGGCGTGAGTCTGGCGGATGCTCTGGCAAATAAATTCAGCGGCTTAAAACAATTGACGGTGCGACCGACGCGCTCGGTTTCAAAGTATGCGAACAACCGCGAAGATACAGCGAAGATCGGGCGTGAATTACAGGTTGATGCCGTATTGGACGGAAGGATTCAGCGGATCGGCGAACGAATCCGGGTCAGCGTGCAATTGATTCGAACTGCGGATAATGCGACGATCTGGACGGGAAATTTCGACGATCAATTCACAAACTTCTTCGCCGTGCAGGATTCGATCAGTCAAAAAGTAGTGCAAACTCTGGCGTTGCAAATTGATGAAAAGGAACGGGAAAGATTCAACCGGCACGGAACGGAAAACGCCGAAGCCTATCAAGATTATCTGGTCGGACGCTATTTTTGGAATAAACGCACGGAAACAGACTTACTGCGAGCTATTGAAAATTTCGAGAAAGCGGCGCAGAAAGATCCGAATTTCGCTCAAGCCTACGCCGGACTTGCCAATTGCTATATATTGTTGCCGGAATACGGTGCGACGACTCCGCACGATGCGTTTCCTAAAGCCAAAATCGCCGTCTTAAAGGCTTTGGAACTTGACGACCTATCGGCGGAAGCACATACTGCGCTGGCTTACGCACAGGCTTTTTACGATTGGAATTGGTCCGGCGCGGAACAATCCTTCAAACGTGCGCTCGAATTAAATCCGAATTATGCGACCGCCTATCAATGGTACGGCGAGTATTTGCTGGCAACGGGACATTTTGATGAATCCCGAAAAAATCTTGAACGCGCCATTGAAATCGATCCCGTTTCGCCGATTATCCTCAACACACTGGCGAGTCTCTACGAGTTTCAAGATGACTACGATAAAGAAATCGAACTCGCCAAAAAAGTCCTCGAAATAGAACCGAATTTCGCTTTCGCTTATTTTTATTTAGGTCTGGGATATGAACGAAAAGGAATGGATGCGGAAGCCGCCGAGGCTCTCGCTAAGTCAATGCTGCTTTTCGGCGAACCGCCGGAATGTGCCGAAGAAGTTAAAGAAGCATTTAAGAAAAACGGTTTGAAAGGATGGTGGCGAAAGCGGCTCGAACAAATTGAAACCCGTCCGCATTTGAAATATTTCCAAGCCTACGCCAAAGCATTGGTACAAATCCGCCTGGACGACAAAGAAGGTGCTTTGGAATCATTAAATCAATCCTTCCAGCGACGCGACCGATGGCTGGTTAACATCAAATATCAGCCGCATTTCACCCCGTTGCACCAAGATCCGCGCTTTCAGGATTTACTGCGCCGAATGAATTTACTCTAAAGGCGGAAACGCAATTGTTAAGGAGCGCACGGACTGGTTGTGACGCTGTCTTTAACAGTCGCGTCTCCACCTCGAAATTTACTCTTCCTTGGCAATCAGCGGTTCGGTCGAGCTTTCCGAACTTGAATTCATATCCTGAATCACATAATTTTCGCCCTTCGGAACGGTCTGCTCTTTTTCGAGCGCGGCATCCAGAACATCGTCAATTCGGTGAGCCAGGACAAATTCGAGTTCGCCGCGCACGTCTTCGGGAATATCGTCAATAATCGCTTCGTTTTGATGCGGCATAATTATCCGGCGAATTCCGGCGCGATGCGCGGAAAGCACTTTTTCCTTAACTCCGCCGACCGGAAAAACCAAGCCCGAAAGCGTGATTTCGCCCGTCATTGACGTATCGGAACGCACTTTTCTGCCCGTGTAGAGCGAAGCCAGAGCCGAAGCCATCGTTACGCCCGCGCTCGGTCCGTCCTTCGGAATCGCACCTGCCGGAACGTGCAGATGAACGCCGTTTTCCTTGATTTTTTTCGGATCGATTCCCAATTCTTCGGCGTGCGACCAGAGATACGAACGCGCCGCCTGCGCCGATTCCTTCATCACGTCGCCGAGCTGTCCGGTCAATGTCAAACCCGAACCGCCGGGAAGCATCGTCGCTTCGATAAATAAAACTTCGCCGCCCATTTCCGTCCAAGCCATTCCGGTCGCCACGCCCGCCGGCATTTCTTCTCTTGCCTTTTCGGGATAAAAACGCGGTGCGCCTAAATATTCCCGCACATCTTCGGGCTTGATCGTTACTTTTTCGGTATTTCCCTGCGCGACTCTCAAGGCGACTTTTCGCGCCAGGTTTCCGACTGTTCTTTCCAGTTGGCGAACTCCGGCTTCGCGCGTGTATCTTGCGGTTAAAAGATTTATCGTGTCGTCCGTAATTTCCAGTTGACCTTCTTGCAAGCCGTTTTCCGTAATTTGGCGCGGAATCAGATACTGCTTGGCGATATTCAGTTTTTCCTGATCGCTGTAGCCGGCGATTGAAATAATCTCCATCCGGTCGCGCAGAGGCGCGGGAATCGGTTGAAGCTGATTTGCCGTGGCGATAAAGAAAACCTTCGACAGATCGAACGGCAGATCGAGATAATGATCGCGGAACGTGTGATTTTGCTGCGGATCGAGAATTTCGAGCAGTGCCGAAGCCGGATCGCCGCGATAATCGTTGCCGAGTTTGTCAATCTCGTCGAGCATCATCACCGGATTATTGACACCGACGCGCCGCAGAGATTGAATAATTCTGCCCGGCATCGAACCGATATAAGTGCGGCGATGCCCGCGCAGTTCGGCTTCGTCGCGCATTCCGCCCAAGCTCATTCGCTCGAATTCGCGTCCCAGCGCGCGCGCAATCGAACGTCCCAAAGATGTTTTACCGACTCCGGGCGGTCCGACAAAAAGTATGATCGGGCTTTTTGAATCGGGGCGCAGTTTGACGACCGCGAGCGATTCCAGGATGCGTTTTTTGACATCTTCCAGTCCGTAATGGTCTTCATCCAGAATCTTTTGCGCTTCGTTTAAGTCCAGTTTTTCTTCGCTCGATTTTTTCCAGGGAAGTTCCAGAACATATTCCAGATATGTGCGGATTACGTGAAAATCCGGCGCGGTTTGCGGCAATTGCTCCATTCGCTTGAGTTCGCGCTCGGCTTCTTTTCGCACATCGTCCGGCAGATCGGCGGTTTCGAGTCTTTCTCTGAGCTGTTCGGCTTCGGCTTTTTCGCCGGTTTCGTCTTCGCCGAGTTCTTTTTGAATCGCCTTCATCTGTTGCCGCAAAACGTAATCGCGTTGCGATTTGTCCATTTCGCTTTGCGCTTCGCTCGCAATTTTCGTGCGAAGCTGCATAATGTCAACTTCTTTGGCAAGCGCGGCGTGCGTCAGAGTCAACAGTTCATCAACCGTATTCGATTCGAGCATTCTTTGTTCGGTTTCGCCCAGATCAAGAACCGATGCGAGAAAATACGAAAGCTGAACCGGATTATTCTGCGACATCACCGCCATCCGGACTTCGGGCGGAACTTGCGGCAGCATCGCCAGAGCCTGCTGTACGAGATTTTGAATATTGCGTTTCAACGCTTCGACTTCCGTGTTGTCTTCGATTTCGAGATCAGGCAAAACCTCGACTTTCGCCTTCAAAAACGGTTCTTCGCCAGTCCATTCGACGATGCGGAAACGATCTATTCCCTGAACGATCAATTGCAAAACATCATCGTTTCGCATCATTCTTTTGATCGTTACGATCGTGCCGATCTCGAATAAATCGTCATATTTTGCCTCATTGCCGTTTTTATCCGGCGTTTTAGTCGTGAGACAAGCGATAAATTTTTGTTCCGTCGAAAGAGCAAATTCGACCGCCTTGATCGAACGCTCGCGTCCGACTGCCAATGGAACAACCGTTTCAGGAAAAAGCGTCGTGTTCTGCAAAGGCAAAACCGCAAGTTCGACCTGTTCGGGCAAATCCGGTTTATTTTCCAAATCTATGTTTTGTATGGTTTCGTTGTTCTCATTCATAAATTTATTTCTGTGTTTTTAATTTTTCGATCTCTGCTTTTAATCTTTCGATCTCACTTTCGGCGGATTCCGCTCTTAATTTATACCGACGTTTTTGTTCTTCGGATTCTTCCAAAGTTAAGAGAAATTCATTTGTTTGCGGATCAAAAAGCCGGAAAGTATTGGTTTGATGAACGATTTCCAATCCGAGACGCGGCGAAAGAATCCTGTTTTCCGCCACTCTTAATTCATTCAGCATTTCGCCCTGCCGACGAAATGCCATCAGCGGCGCGGGCAAAAAGGCGAATTCGGGATCGAGAACGTAATATTCCTCCGCGCCGAATTCTTCATACATACGGAGTTTTTCGTCAATATCGTTTCTCCAGGTTTTCTCCGATGCGATTTCGATAATTACCTGCGGAAAAACTCTCTCGCGCCAGAGCAGATAGCTCGAACGTTCGACGCTCGGCACACCGAAGGCGACCAGCAAATCCGGCGCAAACCATTTTCGGGAATTTCCCTCTTCAAAATAAAGATTCATATTTCCCGAAAGAAATACATCTTGCCGGTCTTTGAAAAAAACTTTGAGAATATTTAAAAGATCTGCCAGTAATTTTATGTGAATGGATGTTTCGCCCATATCGTCCTCGCGTTCTTCGGGATAATAAACGCCGTCGTAAATTACGGAAGTATAGCTTTCCACTGATGGCGGCGGAAAATTCCGTGTTTGAGATTGTTTCAGAACGTCGGACAATTTAACTTTCTCCTTTTTTCAGGCGAATTAATAATAAACCGTTTTCAAAATTATGTTCGATTTTCGCACCTTCGATGGATGCGGGAAATTTCAGAGTTTTTTCAAAATGGCTGTAAGTTATCTCCATTTGCTGGTAAGAAACTCCGGCGGCGCAGGTTTTATCCTTGCGGCAGCCCGCAATCGAAAGCACATTTCCCTGAATATCGATGTCGATGTCTTCCGCCGAAACTCCGGCGAGTTCGACCTTGACAAGCCAGCCGTCCGGCGTTTGATAGACATCCGCCGACGGATACCAAAGTTTGCCCGAAGGCTTCGCGTCTTTCGACGTAGCCATAAATTGAAAATAACGATTGATTGATTTAGCCATATTATTAAATATTTGATTACGCCGCGTCTTTTCGCTCCAAAATATCCACTCTTTTTTCAACGTCTTTGATTCGCATTTTATTCTGCATTAAATCTTCGAGCATAACTTCCGTGCGGGTATTCATAAATCTCAGTTTTTGATTTACTTCCTCAAAATTCTCTTTTGTTTCCTGACGAAATCTTTCATTTTTTTCTTCAGCCTCGTCAAATTTAGTTTCAAAACCGTCAAATTTAGTTTCCAAGCCGTCGAATCTGGTTTCCAAGCCGTCGAATCTGGTTTCCAAGCCGTCGAATCTGGTTTCCAAGCCGTCAATTTTTTTAATCGCGTTATTCATTAATCGGAACATTTCGTTTATTTGATTTTCAGTCATCTATATTCCTCCGTGAGTATTTATTCTAAAAATTTTGTTTATCGAGTTATTTATTCCAAAACGCTTTTCCGCTCGAAATGTCTTCCAGAGTTTCGGCGATTTCGCGTTCGTCTTCCATTTCGAGCGCAATATCCGCCATCGCGATAATTCCCGAAAGCTCGCCTGTTTCATTTATAACCGGAATGCGGCGGATTTGTTTGTCTCCCATCAGACGGATCGCTTCAAAAATAAAATCGTCTTCCTTTGCCGAGAAAACTTCCGTCGTCATAATGTCGCCGATCTTTGTTTCAAAATCCTTCCCCTCGGCGATGGCGCGTACGACAATATCTCTATCCGTGATGATTCCGACGAGTTTTCCGTTTTCGACGACCGGCAGCGCGCCCATATCGCCTTCGCGCATAAGTTTAGCGACTTCCGTCAAAGACATTTCGCGGCTCGCCGTTCGTACATTGCGCGTCATAATCTCGCGGCAGCGTTTTCTCGTATTTTCCGAAAAAGTTTTTTCCGTCATCTCATTTACCATTTATCTATTAGGATATAACATTGAAACTAACATTTATAGTTTAATGATAAATTATAGACGATAAATTTTTAAGTTATGGGAAAAGTTTTTGAAAACAGGCGCAAGCCGAAGCGCACGGGAAAAACGGTAACGGTCGGAAAGGTCGAACAAATTCCGCCGGGACGCGGCGCGACCGTTAAATTAAAAGACGGCAAGGAAGTCGCGCTCTTTAACGTCGGCGGCAAATTTCATGCGATAGAAAATTTCTGTCCGCACAAAGGTTATCCGCTGGCGGATTCGCGTCTTTACGGCACAATCGTCGAATGCGACCTGCACGGCTGGCGGTTCGATGTCAGCAGCGGCGAATGTTTTACGAAAAAAAGCTGCTCGATTGAAGCTTATGAAGTTATTGTCGAAGATGATTGGATCAAGATTTTGGTTTAAAAATGAATTTTCCTTGAAACTCGGGAACAAACTAAATGATAAGTTTGGAAAAGAAAAATAACAAAAATGGTCAAAGTGATAAAATAAAAGAAATTATCTCCGACGAAAAACAAATTACCGAAGCCTTGCAACGCGCCGTGCGGAAAGCCGTCGAAATACACAAACGCGCCGGAAATCCAATCGCCGCGTGGAAAGACGGAAAAGCCGTCTGGGTTGAAACAAAATAAAATGAAAAAAAAAGAACACTTACTGGAAAAATCAATTTCAGAAAAATCGGTTCGAATTGATTCGAATACCAAAAACTATACAAATCCCAGAACTTTTGGGGTTTATGAAATTATCGGCACGACCGATTCCAAAAGATTTAGATTCGGAAATCATCCGGTTAGAGAAACAGAATTGATTCGTGAATTTGAAACGGTTAAAAAAATCGGTCTTTTTCTTGATAGAAAAGATGCTAAAAATCTAGCCGATCATCTAAATTCTTAAAAATTAATCGTAATCTTTAAAAGAAGCTATCTCAAAAATACAAACCAACAGTTAAGCAAGCGGTTTTTGACCGCGTTTCTCTCGGTAAATCAAAGGTGAGACGCGGTCAAAGACCGCTTGCTTAACCAGATATTTTATTTTTGAGATAGCTTCAACTAAAAAATCAATCGCCGTCATCGCCGATCGCTTCGACCGGGCAAGCCATCAGGGCTTCTTCGCAGAGAGCTTCTTCTTCGGGCGTTTCGGGTTGTTTGTAAACAAACGAATAGCCGTTTTCGTCATAACGCGTAAAGTTTGCGGGTGAAGTGTCGCGGCACACGTCGCAGTCGATACATTGTTCGTCAACGTAGAATTTGCCTTTTACATTTTCCGGTAATTTGTCTTCGATTTCTGCCATAATCCCTACTCTAAAAGTATCTTTTATTTCACTTTTTTACAATGTCGATCTTATCACCGTCTTTGGCGGCAACTACGGGTTTGTGAATTTTTTCCGCTTCCGCCGCAAATTCTTCGATATTTGTGTAACGCTGCGAATAATGCGTCAAAACCAGAAGATTTGCCCTGGAATCTCTGGCAATTTCAGCGGCTTGCGCGGCGGTCAGATGCCCGTGAGACGCGGCTTCAGCGGTTTCGCTTCCCAGATAAGTTGATTCGCAAATCATAAAATCGGCATTTTCCGCCAACTTGTAAGCCGCCTTGCAAACTCTCGTATCCATTATAAATGCACAGCTTAAACCTTTTTTCGGAGAGCTGACTTCTTCGATTTTGACGACATTTTCACCTATTTTCAAAAAGCCTTCATCAATTAATTTCCCGACATTTTTCCCCTTTATGCCGAGTTTTTCCAATTTTTCCGCATCCATCGAAACGCCGTCCGGCTCTTTGATTTTATAACCCCAGGATTCGACCGAATGATCCAATTTCCACGCTTCGATGATAAGTTTTTTATCTTTAAAAATCACGCCTTCTTCGGAAATCGGATGCTCGGAAATTTTGGCGACATTATGATAAATCGAAGCGTTTTTCAGATTATCGAGGTATTTTTTGCCGCTCGCCGGATAAAAAAGTTTGACCGTGTGCGGGATTTTATCGAGCGACAATCTCTGCAAAATTCCGGGCAAACCCAAACAATGATCGCCGTGAAAATGCGTGATAAAAATTTTCGTGATGCTCGTCGCCGAAACTCCCGAAAAGATCAGCTGCCGCTGAGTTCCCTCGCCCGGATCAAAAAGAAAACCTTCCTGCTCCCAGCGAATAAAATACCCGTTGTGATTGCGCGTCCGGGTCGGAACCTGGCTTGCCGTGCCGAGCGCAAAAAAAGTTTTTGAAGACATTTCTAAAAGGAATTCTGCAAAAAAAAGTCAGTTCTTTTTATCCTGATTTTTGGCGGTTAATGAAATCATCCGTTCGAGCGCGACGGTCGCCTGTTGTTTGGTTTCGCCGTCAACCTTGATTTCATTAACGGTTACGCCGTCCAGCAGATTTTCCAAGCTCCACGCCAGAGATTGCGGCGAGATGCGATACATCGTCGCGCACATACAAAGATCGGGCGCGAGCAGACGAATATTTTGATCGGGAAATCTTTTGATCAAACGATTTACGAGATTCAGCTCCGTGCCGATTGCCCAGGCAGAACCCGGCGGCGCATTTTCGACCGTGTTGATAATATACGAAGTCGAACCGTTCAGGTCGCTCTGTTCAACGACTTCATACATACATTCGGGATGAACGAGAACCTTCATTTCCGGATTTTCCTTGCGGATCTGGTCAACGTGCCACGGTTTGAAACGGCTGTGAACCGAGCAATGTCCTTTCCACAAAAACAGACGCGCCTCGCGCAATTCTTCTTCCGTGTTTCCGCCGAGTTCTTCGTGCGGATTCCAGAGCGCCATTTTATCGAGCGGAATTCCGAATTTCAGTCCTGTATTTCTGCCCAAATGCTGATCGGGAAAAAACATCATTTTGTCGTATTCTTTCAAATAAAAGTCAAACAGCGGAACGGCATTCGACGAAGTGCAGACGACACCGCCGTTGCGCCCGCAGAAGGCTTTAATTGCGGCGGTCGAATTCATATAAGTCATCGGCGCGACCTTAAAATCATCCAAAACGCCGATTTCTTTTAACTGTTCCCAAGCGTCTTCGACCTGATCTATATTTGCCATATCAGCCATCGAACAGCCCGCGCCCAAATCCGGCAAAATCACTCTCTGGTGCGCTTCGCCTAAAATGCTCGCCGATTCCGCCATAAAATGAACGCCGCAGAAAACGATAAATTCCGCATCGTTTCTTTCCGCCGCCATCACCGAAAGCTGATAAGAATCGCCCGTTAAATCTGCGTGTTTGATCACATCGTCGCGCTGGTAATGATGCCCTAAAATCACCACGCGCGAACCTAATTCTGCACGCGCCGCTTCGATGCGCTGCGCGATTTCTTCATCCGACATCACCAGATAATCTTCGATTTTTCTTACTTTTTCTAAAACTTCCGACATTTTCTTTTCCTCTATGAAAATTATGGCACCTTGAGAAAAAAGGTGCAAGATAATCTCTCTGCCGCATAGTTTAGTTGAACTTTTCGAATTTTTAATTCGTCTTAAAATCAGCGGAGATTTTTTTATGCGCGTTATTTTCGGTCAAATTATTGCACTTTTTGTTTTATTCGTAATCTTTGCGCCGCTCGAGAGAATTTTCGCGCTTCACAAAGAACAAAAAATCTTCCGCAAAGGCTGGCGCACGGACATTTTGCATTTTCTTTTTAACCGCTTTCTGGTTGACATCGGAAGTTTTATCGTCGTCGTGATTTTGGCGGTTTTCTTTCGTTCATTTATAAACACGGATTTTCAAAATGCGGTTGCCGCACAGCCTTTTTTACTGCAATTTGTCGAAGCGTTTTTGATCGTTAATATTTGCGGATATTTCTCGCACAGGCTTTCGCACACGGTTCCTTTTTTGTGGAAATTTCACGCCGTTCATCACAGTTCGGAAAATCTGGATTGGCTCGCCTCGGCGCGGCTTCACCCGCTTGATCAGATTTTTTCACGAATCGTGATGTTTGTGCCGCTTTATATTCTCGGATTTACCAAAGAAGTTTTCGGCGCATATATTTTCTTTGCGCTCGTTCACGCGATTTTTATTCATTCAAACGTCCGTTTTCGCTTAAATTTTCTGCGTTACATTATTACCACGCCCGTATATCACCGCTGGCATCACAGCAACGACCCGCAAGCAAGAAACAAAAACTTCGCCGGCGAGCTTCCCGTTCTCGACTATATTTTCGGCACAATGTATCTGCCGAAAGAAAAAATGCCGCAAACTTACGGAATCAGCGAACCGATTCCGCAAAGTTATGCGGCACAATTAAAATTTCCCTTTTCAGCGATTAAAAAGTAACTGAAACTGTAAACTACAAAAAAACATGAGATATTCTCGCATTTTCGCCTGCTTCAATATAACGATTATTGACAAACGCACTGCACTCAATCAAAGCATCCATTATATCCGGCAGACGTGAATTAAAATCTTCTGTTTCCGTAATTTGAATGTGAAGCATTTCATCTTTTGAAAGTATGAAATTTGTCATTCCGTCATCTTCTGTCAAATAACTCAAACAATCTATCCAAGCATTCATATTCATTTCCATAGAATGATGGAAAACCGAAGACTTCCTTACATAATAAATGAAAGGAAGTCCAATCGGTTATTTGTTTCGTATCTAATTTAACGATTGCCATTAAACATCCAGATTTTTCACGTCGAGCGCGTTGTCTTCGATGAATTTGCGGCGCGGTTCGACCTGATCGCCCATCAGAATCGTAAAGATTTCATCGGTTTCGATTGCGTCTTCGATTCTCACCTGAAGAAGCGTCCGCCCTTCCGGATTCATCGTCGTTTCCCAGAGCTGTTCGGGATTCATCTCGCCCAGACCTTTGTAACGCTGGATTGACAAATCCTTTTTCGCCGTATTTAAGACTTTTTCGAGCAAAGCGGAACGGCTGTTGATCGTTTCGCTCGTGCCGTTTTCGCCCAAAACGAACGGCGCGGGAAATTCCGCTTCGAGTTTTTCCTTGAGCGCGACCGCTTTTTGAAATTCGACGTAGCTTGCCATATTCCAGTCAAACAAAATCGGATTTCCCGAATTCGTCTTAATCTCGATTTCTGCAAGCCCGTGTTCTTCGTCGTTTAAGAGTTCGGTTTTATAACCCGCATCGGCAAGTTTGCCTTCGATCCGCGCCATCAAATCCTCGCTTTCAAAAACCTGCCGCATATTGATATTTTCCTTTTTCAAAACGCCTTCCGAACCGCCGAGCGCGTTTATCAAAATATCCAGAACCTTCTCATCGTTATTCAAACGACGGACAAAACGGTCGAAATATCGCTGGTATTCGACGACTTGTTCGAGCAGTTTCGTCAATTCGCGCCCGACATACGTCCGGTCGTTGGTCGTTGATTTAATCTCGATATCGCTCGTCGCCTGTTTCATCATATAACGAAGCATTGCCGGTTCGTCTTTGATATATTCTTCTTTTTTCCCGCGTTTGACCTTGAAAAGCGGCGGCTGCGCGATGTAAATATGTCCGTTATCAACGAGTTCCGGCATCTGCCGATAGAAAAATGTCAAAAGCAGAGTTCTGATATGGCTGCCGTCAACGTCCGCGTCGGTGTTGTGCAGACACAAACCGCCGACACCGGCGACAAAATTTTCGTCGCGTTCGACCGAAAAATCATAAACGTCTTTATCTACATATTCCGATTCGTTTGAAACGACTTCCAAACCGATCAGATCGCCGCCGATTTCGATAAATTTCGGCTTCATTTGAACCGGTTTTTGCAGATATTCCGCCATTTTTTCGGCGTTTGCGTGTCTGTGCCAGATCGTTTTGAATTTCTCCAATTGATTTTTGCCGCCGAAACTGATGTTGAAATAACGATGTTTCGTTTGAATCAGATCGTTGCCTTTCGGCTCGAGTTCGCTGTGCGAAGCGACGATTCCGAGTTGACCGAAAAGATACAGCAAACCGTCTTTCAAATCGCGAGAATTCGTCGTAAAGCTCACGCGGTTTTTAGACATCGTTCCGTCGCCTAAGAAATAACCTTCCAAAAACGCCGTCTGCAATTTTTCCGAAAGAGAAAAAACAATATCCGGCAACCGTTTCTGATGCGCTTTTCCGGCAACCCTCCACGCTCGCAGAAGTTTCGCCGCCAAAACGCTGTGAAAATACATTTTGATTGATTTTCCTTTGATAAAAGTGCGCGGAGTTTCGCCGAAAGTCTTTTCGATACAGGATTTAAGTTCATCGTAAAAACGCAAATCCTTTTCGCCGATATTCAAACTTACCTGATGCGAACTCAGAGTTCCTTCCGCGACGAACCAGCCTAAAAACCACATCAATTCGGACGTGATCGGCAAATAACGCGCAAAAGATTTGTCTGTGTGCGCCTGCGGAACGATTTCTGCAAAATCATCGAGTTCGGCGATTTCTTCCGGCGCAAATTCGCCGAATAATTTGTAGTCGCTGATCTTTCGCCAACGCGCATTTTTCGTCGTGCGGTCAAACCGCAGATTTTCTTCGATTTTTGAAGGCAAAAACTCGACATTCAAATCGCCTTGCCAACCGATTTTTTCCAGATAATTTTCAAACTGCGAAACTATCGGACGATTCACGCCTCGTTCCCAATGACTGATCGTGATCGGTTGTTTGACACCGATTGAATCGGCGGTTTCCTTTTGCGACAAACCGCTTATCTTGCGTTTTGAAACGAGTTTGTTCCAATCTTCCGCGTTGAGCGAAACTCTCTTTTCCGCCCAGAATTCGGGGCGTTTCATTCCGGCTAAAACTCTGCGTCCGGCAATTGCGCGAACGCTTTCGCCTTTTAAATAAAGCGATTTGGTTTCACCGGAATTAAACAAAGTTTCGATCAGATCGATCTCGAACGGATTAAAAACCGGGCGCGGCAGATATTTTCCGGCAACAAGAAAATCGCCTTTTTTGATCTTATCGCCTTCACGAAGTATGACCTCGCCGTTTTCATAGACAAAAACGCTGTGTCCGGCGGTAACTTTGACCGAACGATTATAGAGCGTTTTTATCGTATGCAGATCGCCTTGATAACGATGGCGGATCGCCGCTTTGATCGGGCGAAAATCAAGATCGTTGGTTTCCGTGTCAAACGCCATTACGCGGCATTTTTCCGCATCTCTTTTCCCGCTCAAACAATCGTCTATAAATTTGCCGACGCTCGTAAATTCTATTTTCCCGTTTTCGCCTTCGATCAAGGTCGGTTCTTCTCCGGCGACGCTCATAATAATCAGTTTATGATAGCGAAGTTTTGCCAGATCAAAATCCTCTTTGCCGATTCCCGTTCCCATCGCCGTAATCAGAGCCTTGATTTCGCCGTGTTCGAGCATCTTATCGAAACGCGCCTTTTCGACGTTCAAAATCTTACCTTTCAGCGGCAAAACCGCCTGATTTTTCCGGTCGCGTCCCTGCTTGGCACTGCCCCCGGCGGAATCGCCTTCGACAAGATAAAGTTCCGATAAAGCGGGGTCTTTTTCCTGACAATCGGCGAGTTTTCCGGGCAGAGTCGAAGTTCCGAGTGCGCTTTTTCTGACGATTTCCCGCGCTTTTCTGGCGGCTTCTCGCGCTCGTGCCGCGTCAACCGATTTGCCGACGATCTTTTTGGCGATGACCGGATTCTGCTCGAAGTATTCGCCGAGCTTTTCGTTTAAGAACGATTCGACCGCGCCTTTTACATCGGAATTGAGTTTGCCTTTGGTTTGTCCTTCAAACTGCGGCTGCGGCAATTTAACGCTGATTACGGCGACCATTCCTTCGCGCACGTCGTCGCCGGAAAGCGAGCCTTTGAAATTCTTTAAAAGTCCGGAACTTTGCGCGTAAGCATTGATCGTACGCGTGATCGCGCCGCGAAAGCCCGACAGATGCGTTCCACCGTCAACCGTGTTGATATTATTGGCAAAGGTGAATGTTTTCTCATCGTAGCTGTCGTTATACTGCATTGCCACTTCGACCGAAAGTTCTTCCGCAATCTGTTCAAAATAAAGCGGTTCGGGATGAATCGGGTTTTTATTTTTGCTCAAATGCTTGACGAATTCGGCGATTCCGCCTTTGTAATAAAATTCGTGTTTTTTCTCCGGCACTTCGCGTTCGTCGTTAATAAAAATACGGATTCCTTTATTTAAAAACGCTTTTTCCCGAAGCCGTTCGGAAAGTCTTTCAAAACTGTAAACGGTCGTGTCGAAAATTCCGCCGTCCGGTTTGAAGGTGATTTTCGTCCCGCGTTTATTGGTCGTGCCGACTTCTTTGAGCGGCGCGACCGGAATTCCGGTTTTATATTCCTGTTCGTAGGTTTTGCCGTCGCGCCAGATTTCGAGTTTCAGCGTTTCGCTCAAAAAATTTACGCAGGAAACGCCGACGCCGTGCAGACCGCCGGAAACTTTATAAGAATTGGTATCGAATTTTCCGCCCGCGTGAAGAATCGTCATGACGACTTCCGCCGCCGAACGCTTTTCCTGTTTGTGCATATCTACCGGAATGCCGCGCCCGTTATCAATTACCGTAATCGAATCATCTATATGGATCGAAACATTTATCGTATCGCAATATCCGGCGAGAGCTTCATCAACCGAATTATCTACAACTTCATAAACGAGATGGTGCAAACCGATGTCGCCCGTTGAGCCGATATACATCGCCGGACGTTTTCTGACCGCGTCGCGTCCTTCCAAAACCGTGATCTGATCCGCGCCGTAACTTTCTTTCTTTGATTGTGCCAATTTATTAACCTCTTTTTTGTTAAATTTTAATGAAATAATTGGCTTTATTTTAACATTTTTCGGCAAATTAAGACAGCCGAGAAAC
>CAYUGW010000019.1:0-18345 GCA_964444245.1 uncultured Blastocatellaceae bacterium
GCTACATTGGAATTGATGGAATTTCAATTGGAAGCCGAAGGTTTTCAGGTGAAAATCGCTGATCGCGGAAAAAAAGGGTTGGAATTTATCGAAGAATTCGAGTTCGACATAATTCTGACCGATCTGAATTTGCCCGACATCAACGGTATCGAGATGGTCAGACGGTGTAAGGAAATTGCGCCCGACACCGAAATAATAATGATTACCGGATTCGGTTCGACTGAAAAAGCCGTCGAAGCGACCAAAGCCGGAGCGTTTTATTATGTCGAAAAGCCGGTCGAATTTGAAGAATTATTGGTTCTCATCGAAAAGGCGATTGACCGCAAAAGCCAGAAAGCCGAGATCAAGGAACTGCGCGGGAAACTTTCGAGCCGCACCTCTTACGAGGGAATTATCGGCGGCAGCCGCGTAATGCAGGATATTTACGAAATTATCGAAAGCGTTGCCGAATCCGATGCCAATATTTTGATTTTGGGCGAATCGGGAACGGGAAAAGAAGTTATTGCCAATGCCATTCATTACAAAAGCCATCGTTCAAAAAAACCTTTCGTAAAATTAAACTGTTCGGCATTGCCGAAGGAATTGATCGAGTCCGAGCTTTTCGGACATAAAAAAGGCGCGTTCACCGGCGCAACCGGCGATAAAGTCGGATTTTTAGGTCGTGCCAACGGCGGAAGTCTTCTGCTTGATGAAATCGGCGAAATGCCGATGAGTCTGCAACCGAAACTGCTGCGAGTTTTGCAGGAAAGAATTTTTTATCAAGTCGGCAGCGATAAACCGCAGTCGGTTGATTTTCGCCTTATTTCATCAACCAACCGGAATGCGTTCGAGGCGATTCAGGACGGGAATTTGCGCGAGGATTTATATTACCGGATCAACACGATCGAAATAAAAATTCCGCCGCTCCGCGATAGAATGGAAGATGTGCCGATGCTTGCCGAACATTTTTTGCAAGAGTACGGGGAAAAATATCAGAGAGATAGTCTGAGTTTTTCGGAAAGCGCGTATAACCAGATGCTCAATTACAACTGGCGCGGAAATGTCCGCGAACTTCAGCACGTCATAGAAAGAGCGGTTTTGCTCAGTAAAGACGGGAGAATTAATCAACTCAACATTCCGAAGAATATGGAAAATGCGATTACACTTGAAAATCTGCCGAATAAGGCACAAATTAGTGTCGAATCGCCAACCTCGTTTGCTGAAAACGGAAACGGCTCATCTCTGCGGAGTGATTTATCGGGCGATGAATTGTTCGAGCAGATCGGTAAATTTATCGTCGAAAATCTGCCCGAACCAAAAGAAGGCGAAGATCAAAAGGATATTTTCAACGAACTGGAAAACGTCGTCGTTATGGCGGCTTTGAAACGCACGAACGGCAATAAACAAGCCGCGGCAAACCTTCTGGGTTTATATCGCCCGCGTTTATACGGGATGATCAAACGGCATAATTTGAAAGGAAAAGTATAAAGAAAAACGTCCGATCATAAGACTGAAAGGACGTTTTTCTTGTCTGATTAAACAAAAATTAATTCGGTTTCGCCGGCGCAGTAATATTGATGTCAACTTCCGTATCGGGTTTACCCGATTTGCTTAAAAAACCGCTGTAAAATAATGCGCCGGCAATAATTGCAACGATGATTAAAATAGTCATAGCCCAAATTAAATTGTTTCCCGTGCTGTTTCCTTCTTCCATATTTTTCTCCGTTTCAAATAAAATAATTTTAGGTACTTCGGTATTTAAGGAAAGCAAGTTGAGTGCCAAAAAACTAAGTGTTGTAAAAAAAGAGTTTAAAGGGAAATTAAAAAAAATAAACACTAATTTGTAACAAAACAAGACAGAAATTTTAATTAAACAGTAAGAAATTTGGGTTAAGAAATAGGGAACTTTGCTTGTATGTAATTGAGATTACTTACTTAAATTGAAAAAAAAACTAAAAGCCCGGAAACTGGCATAATTATTGCTTAAATCTTTTAGTTTAATAGATTTATCAGGGTTGATTTTTATAAATGGTGCAAAGATCGTGTCGAAAATAAGAAAATCTTCGATAAAAAGAAAAACAACTGCTTTTCCATTTTTAATTTTAGCAGTTCTGATAATGCTGACCATCGGCATTACATATAATTTCTATCAAAGTTCGAGAAACAAAGATTTTGTCAGATTTAACAACGAGGTTACGAGAGTTCAGGCATCTTTTGAAAATAGGCTAAACCTATATATTTCATTACTTAAAGGCGGAAGAGGATTTGTCGAATCAGTCGGCAAAATAGATAAAAACAATTTTGCAAATTATGTCAAAAGTCTGGAAATAGACAAAAATTATTCCGGCATTCAGGGAATCGGCTACACCAAAGTAGTTTTGCCGGAAGAGCGCGAAGATTTTATAAATAAAATGAAATCCGAAGGTTATCCTGATTTTAGAATGTTTCCCGAAGGCAAAAGAGATATTTATCAAGCAATCATTTATCTCGAACCGCTCGATGATCGCAACCGGCAAGCAATCGGCTTTGATATGTCAACCGAAGAAAAAAGACGCGAAGCCTTAGACCGCGCCAGAGATACGGGAAGAGCGTCGGCAACGGCAAAAGTTACGCTCCTGCAAGAAATCACACAGGATAAACAATTAGGGTTTTTAATTTATTTTCCGGTTTATAAAAACGGTTTGATACCGGTGTCTGTTGAAGAAAGAAGAAAAAATCTCGACGGATTTATTTACAGTCCGTTCAGAGCCGGAAACTTTCTCAAGGAAATTCAAAACAATGCTTCGTCAAATAACATCGGCATTGCAATTTATGACGGCGGGATAAATCCTGAAAATTTGATGGCGCGAAGTTCAAAAATCGAGTTTCCGCAATTGACCAACAAAATTTTTGAAAATCAAGTTTCCGCAACGGAGTTTGATTCTACATACAATACCGAAAGCGATTTGGAAATCGCCGGCAGAAATTGGACTATTAAATATTACGCGCTGCCGTCTTTCAATGAACAATCGAGCGTCGGGTGGACACCGTTTATATTTTTCAGCGGAATAGGTTTCAGTTTTCTGCTTTTCGGAATGACCTATTGGGAAGCCTCGGCGCGTTCAAAACTCGAATCAACCGCCGCCGAGCTTTTTGAATTGGAAAAACAAAAACAAGAATTGCTCGAAAAGGAACATAAGGCAAGGTTGGTCGCCGAGAAAGCAAATGCCACGAAAGATGAATTTATCTCGGTTGTTTCCCACGAACTGAGAACACCTCTAAATGCCATTGCGGGTTGGACAAGGATTCTTAAAACCGATACCTTATCCGGTAATACGAAAGATTTAGCCCTTTCAAAAATCGAGAAAAATCTCCGCACACAGACAAAATTAGTCGAAGAACTGCTCGATTATTCACAAATCCTCGCCGGAAACAGTACTTTTGCAAAAAATGAACTCGATTTTTCAAGCATTATCGAAAACTCTTTTGAAGAAACGCGGCGGCTGGCAATTGATAAAGACATACGGTTTGTTAAAGACAACCGTTTAAACGGTCAGATCGTTGTCGGAGATGAAGAAAAACTCTTAATTGCCATTCAGAATCTTTTGGAAAATGCGGTTAAATTTACGGAATCGGGCGGAAAAGTCGAGTTTACAGCCCTTGAAAATGAAGGAAGTATCAAGATTACTGTCAAGGACACCGGCAGAGGAATCGGGGCTGAATTTTTACCGTATATTTTTGATCGCTTCAGACAAGCCGATACCTCGATAACAAGAAATATCGGAGGTTTGGGTTTGGGGCTGACAATCTCGAATCAGATTATCAAATTGCATCAAGGATCGATCATTGCGAGCAGCGAAGGCGCGGGAAAAGGCTCTGTTTTTACAATAAATCTGCCTTGCAAAAAGAAATAAAAATTTTATGTATCAATTTAGTTCATTGTTAAAAAACCTGACAATTGTTCGAAAAATTAAAAAACCTGTAAATTCAAGGATTTACAGGTTTTTTATGAATTTGGGATGCTGGCACGCTTATTGCAACTTTTTAAATAGTTACGCAAGAATTTTACAACTCTACCAAATAAATGTCTTGCGATAGGGAGAAAAACAATGAAAAAACAACTATTAAAATTTTTTATATTGAATTTGTTTGTCGCTTTTTTAGGGACGGCGTTGACCATACAAGCTCAAAACCGCCCGTATCGTGTAAGCGACAATCAGGTACAAATTACTTTGAACAGTATCGAAGCGAGAACCGATGTCTTTAGACGTGAATTGGAAAGTGCGCTTAATAACAACCGCCGGATCAATTCCGCCAGCAAAGACTCGATAATGAGATATGTGACCGACTTTGAAAATTCGACCGATTCGCTAAAACAAAGATTCGATGCGAGAAGATCGATTTCTAATGATGTTACGGACGTTTTAACAAAAGCGGCAGGCATCGATCAATTTATTAAAAATAATCGCTTGAATGTAAGAGTTCAATCTTACTGGAATAATGTCGCCGCCGATCTGGACAAACTTCAAGGTTATTACGGATTGACGGGAAATTGGAGAACAACGCCCGTTTCCAATACGGGACAGATGCCGTATCGGGTTTCGGACGCGGAAGTTCAACTGCTTTTATCGAATATCGAAACCGATACCGATCTTTACAAGCGTTCGCTCACTCAGGCGTTAAACAGAAACCGGAATAACAGCACGATCAATAGAAATCAGGTTCTCGGGTTTGTTACCGAATTTGAAAATTCGACCGATCAATTAAAAGAAAGATTTGACGGAAGAAGATCGGTCAGCAATGATGTTCAGGAAGTGTTAGTCCGCGCCGCAGCTATTGACGGTTTTATGCGGGATAATCGCTTAAATCAAGCAACTCAAAGAAACTGGACGAGTCTTAAAGCCAAACTCGATACTTTATCGAATTATTATAATGTGTCGTGGAACTGGACAAATCCGGTAGGAAACCCGGGAAACAATACGGGAGGAACTTATAATGTTTCCGATCAGGTTGTCAGAACGACTATTGCCAATATTGAAGCGAGAACAAACACTTTCAAACGTCAATTAACGACATCATTAAATGCGAGTGTTTTGAATAATACGAGAAGTCAGGAATCGGCAATCGCTTATGTTTCGGATTTTGAACGGGCGACAAACAGTTTGAAGCAAAATTTTAACGCTCGCCGCTCGACTTCGAATGATGTTGAAGAAGTTCTTAACCGCGCCTATTATATTGACGGGTTTATGCGTGATTACCGCTTTCAGCAAACTACCGAAAGAGAATGGCGTTTGATTCGCACGGATTTGGAAAAATTAAGCGGTTATTACAGCGTTAATTTTGATTTTGACAATCGTCAGCCGACCAATACGTTTGACGCGAATTTGACGGGAACTTACCGCTTAAATTTGAGTCAGAGTGATAATGTCGCATCGGTTGTCGCAAATTCGACCAGAAATTATCCGGTAAATCAGCGCGACAGAATCGGCAGAAACCTGGAAAACCGTCTGAAATCACCGGATATGCTGGTGATCGAAAAACGAAATAATCAGGTAACAATCGCTTCTTCAAATTCGCCGCAAATTTCATTTGAAGCCGACGGCGTTGCGCGAAACGAAAGTATGCCGAACGGTCGAAGCGTAAGAATTACGGCAAGTTCAACATATGACGGCGTTTCATTAAATTATGAAGGCGACCGGATCAATGATTTTTACGTTAATTTTGTGCCGGTCAATAATCAGTTAAGAGTTATTCGCCGCGTATATCTGGAAAACAGAAACGAAACGATCACGGTGGCAAGCGTTTACGACAAAGTAAATCAAACCGCCCAATGGTCAACGGTTAATAACGGAAATACTGGCAATAATACTTCGCTCGAAGATTTTGTCGTGCCGAATAACACGCCTTTGACGGCGACTCTGAATACACCGATCTCGACCGAAGCCAGTCAGAACGGCGACAGATTTACTTTAACCGTAAATTCGCCTTCGCAGTATAACGGAGCGACGATTGAAGGTCGCGTGGCTTCAGCCGAACGTTCGGGACGCGTTTCGGGCAGAGCGAATCTATCATTGGAATTTGACACGATTCGCCTTAGAAACGGCAGAACCTATCGTTTTGCAGGAATCGTAGATAAGGTCAGAATGCCGAACGGTGATGAAATTGCCGTTAATAATGAAGGCACGGTCAGAGAAGGAAGTCAGACGACGAAAACCGTAACTAGAGCCGGAATCGGAGCGGCAATCGGTGCGATCATCGGTGCGATTGCCGGCGGCGGACAAGGTGCAGCGATCGGTGCGGCAGTCGGTGCCGGAGCCGGTGCGGGAACAGTTGTTCTGCAAGGGCGCGATGACATCAAACTGGAACAGGGAACTGAATTTACTTTGACGGCAACTGCCCCGAACTCGACGGCAAACAATCGTTAAATTAATTTTAAGTATTTGATTGAAAGAGAGAGTTTTTTTAGCTCTCTCTTTTTTTGGCTGAAATGATACGAACGCAGTGTTTCGATTTAATACATTTATTTTATCCAAATTAAGAAATAGCCCGTAAAAATGCACGTTTTAAGTAAAAATCTATGGCACGATTATTGAGTTAAAATAAATGAGATTGAGTAAAGCATTGGAGATTAAAAAGATGAATGCAAGTGCAGAAAAACAAAAAGGACAAAACGATGTTCCGAATGTCGAGCGTGAGGGATGGCAGACAGAAGAACTTAACGAAGAAAGCGTAAATAAAGAACCGGATGAGACCGTCAGAGAAATTCTGCGCGGCGATGAAACAAAAGGAGATCCCGATAAACGCGATAATGCCGGAAGTCCCAAATCCGAAGACACGCCGCAGGGACGCGAAGAAACCAAAAACGAATAAACAGGAGATATAAAAATGTTGGATAATAAACTGGAACAAGAAGAAGCGCAGAGAGTCGCAAATTATGAAGCGATAAAAACTAACGTCAAATCGGAAGTCGGCGGTGAAATCGCTGCCGAAGCCGAGCGACCGACCCGTAACGATGCCGCGAAAATTGATAACATCGCCGGAAATATGCGGGAAAAAGCTGTAAATGAAGTAGTCGAAACCGAAAATGAAGTCGAACGCGGCAGAGCGGTTGCCCGCGTTTCACAAGTTATTGATTACCTTTTCTTTATTGTTTACGGGCTGTTGGCGATTCGCCTGATGCTTGCGTTGTTTGCGGCACGAAGCAGTGCCGATTTCGTGCAGTTTATCCGCACCGTAACCGATCCTTTTTACGCGCCTTTCAAAGGAATTGTGGCGAGTCCTTCGGTGGAAGGCGGATACACTCTGGCTTTGCCGATAATTGTCGCGCTGGTTGTCTATATGCTTTTGCATTTTGCGATCAACGGTTTATTAAGAATTTTTGTTCACCGGAAAACAACTGTGTGATAAGATAGATTTCACGCAAACTATTTTCAACTAATTGTTGTTTTTTGAAGGAATTTTAATTCTGAGGAGAAAAATTTATGACTATTTTGTGGCAATTAATCGTCGGATTAATTATCGGTGCGCTTGCCAGGTTGCTTTTGCCCGGCAAGGAAGCAATTGCCGGCGGCTTAATCGGTTGGCTAATAACCGCTTTGATCGGAATGGGCGGGGCATTTCTCGGAACAATGATCGGCAGGGCAATCTGGAAACAGGAAAATTACGCCGCCGGTTGGATTATGTCAATTCTCGGCGCAATTCTGCTTTTGATTTTGTATAGAATGATTATCTAGATTTTTCGACAGATAAACAAAAAAAGCGATTCTCTTTAATAAGAGAATCGCTTTTTTATTGAATAAAATATAGATGTTAGGAACATCCCGAATGCCCGCAGTCGCATTTTATTTCAGTTAAGTCCTGATCGACCGCATCCCTGCAATGATCGCTGCAATATTCGGAATCTCCGGTTACGGCACAATCGCACATTTCATGGCTGCATTTATTATTTTCGTCCATTTCTCAAAAATCCTCCCTTTTAGGTTCGTTGTATTTTGTTGCTAAACAACAACTAAATTATAAACGAATAGTCAAAATTAGCCAATAAAAAGTTGAAAAAATAAAATGAACGGAAAAGCCAGACATAAACAAAGTCTTTAAATTAAAAAATGACCGCATATAAACGGTCATTTCATTAAAGTTAAAATAAACAGTTTTGAAATATCAAGGTTCTCCGGTCAGCGATGCGGGCAGGTTTATGCGTTTACCGATTTCGCCCGGAGCGTTGGATGATGTTTCGATTATTCGGTCAACCACTTCGTCAGCGGTCAAATCTTTGTCGCGGTAATGCGCTCTGATCAGCGCGGCTTGACCGGCGGCGAGCGGCGCGGACATTGAAGAACCGCTCCAAACGCCGTAAATTCCAAACGGAACTGTGCTGATCAGATCAACGCCCGGCGCGGACACCTTGATCCATTCGCCGAAATTTGAAAAAGGAGCGCGCGCGTCGGTTTGCGTGCTTGCGCCGACTGCCAGAACGCCGTCAATTTCTTCGGCTTCCGCCGCCGGATATTCTTTGATTTGTGCGCCGCTGTTGCCGGCAGCCGCGATGATGACGATGCCGTCGCGGTCAATCGTCAGACAATCTTCCGGTTCGTCTTCATCGTCGTCATCGCCGTCGCACGAGATATTTTCGAGCAGTTCGGCAATCAAGTCGGTTTCGCGGAAAGTGCTTAAACTCATATTGATCACGCGCACTTTATCGTCGGTTGCCGGATTGCCGTCGGGGTCGAGATTGACGACATATTCGAGGGCTTCCGCCAAAACCCAGATATTGCCGATTCCGTTTTCGTCCAGCACGCGGACGGGAACGATTTTCGCGTCCGGCGCGACCGCCGCGATCAATCCGGCAACGTGCGTGCCGTGTCCGAAACCGGGATTTATGAGATGCTCTCCTTCTTCGCTCGGATCATTGTCAAAATCAACAAAATCGAATCCGGCGATCAATTTTCCGGCAAGCGCGGGATGACTCGGGTCAACTCCCGTGTCGAGAACGGCGACGGTTATCCCTGCGCCGCGCGTGATCTGATGAGCTTCCGGCAAACCGATCTGATTGCGGTACCAATTTCCCGCGCCGCCGCCGCCCGGCTCGCCGATGCTCCACGATTCGCGCCGGTTTTCCGGCGACGTTATGACAAAATTCGGCTCGGCAAATTGAACGCGTCTTCTTGAATCGGTCAGCATTTGTTCGGCTTTTTGCGGCGGCGGCGCGCCGTCGAGAATCCGCATACGGTAAATCGGGCGCGAGCCGAATCGGTCAATCGGCTGCGGGCTGAGATTGTATCTTTTGGCAACCAGCCGCAGATGCATCGGCGAAGTCAGTTTGATCACTACTTCATTCGGTAAAAATTCTTCCTCTTTGCCTTCATCGTCCGCTTTTACCGTAAGCGGCGCGTTGAGCAAAAAAACAAAACCGATGAAAATTACTAAAATTACCGAAATTCTGCGCTGCATAAAAAATTCACCTCTCGAAAATAATTTCTCCGAACTCATCAGATAACAGAGCGTTTTCTCTGTAAAAAAATACAAATTTTTCCCGGTAAACAAATTTTTTTGCCTACCAGCGACCGATATTTATAAATGATGCCCAGAAAAAGGGATGCGGAAATTCGCGCATAATTTGCCTTTGAGATTCGCGGAGCGCGGCGGCGGGAGTTTTTTCCGTTTGCAGTTCGCGGTAGAAGGTTTGCATCAAAAGCGCGGTCGCTTCGTCGTCAACCGCCCATAAACTCAAAATCAGCGAAGGCACTCCGGCGGCAGCAAAACCGCGAAACAAACCGATCAGTTCGTCGCCGGGCGATACCGCGCTGACTCCGGTTTCGCACGCGCTCAAAACGACGAGTTCGCAGTTTAAGTCGAGTTTGTAAACGTCGCGCACGGTCAGCCAGCCGTCAGCGAGTTTGAGCGACGAAAAAAGCGGATTGTCGGGGCGAAATTGTCCGTGGCAGGCGAGATGCAGAACGTCCGCATTTGCCGAATTTTCCTTAAGCGCGGTAAGCGTCGCCGCGTCGCCGACAAACGCCCGCGCTTCGTCGAAAAGCGGCGCGAGCGCATTGATTTCATCGCTCACGCGCGGCGTAAATTCGTCCGGCACGCCGAATAAAAGAGCGCGTTTCAGCGGACGCGGCGCAATTTCCATACATTTTTGCAAAATTCCCGCGCTCGGCGTGTAGGAAATTTCGCGTCGCTGGACGAGGTATTTTTCGCCGTCGAAAAGCGCGTGAAACGGAATATAATGCAACGAGCGGTGCGGCGCGATGATCAAACGCCGCCCTTCGATTTTGCTTTCGAGCGGACGCAGAAGCGCGTCATAAAGTTTTCCGAGATAAACTTTTGTCCGTTCGGTTAAAACGTCGAGATGAGAACGAATTCGCCGTGAACCGTGCCGCAGACTTTCCATTTGAAAACGAAGTTTTCGCGATAATTCGACGATTTCGCGTTCGGTCGAAACGCGGCGGACGGCTTCGATATTTTTTTCGTTAATAATAAAGGCGAGGATCTCGCCGTTTAAAACCGCGTATTCGATCAGGACGGTTTCCGAGCCGAGTTTTTTTTGCAGATTTTCAATATTAAGCTGTTCGTATTTTTGATTGAAGCTGCCGTAGAAATTTAACTGGCGCGTGATTTCGACCAGTTCGTTTTCGCGGCTTGAAATTTCTTCTTGCAGGAATTTTATTTGCGCCGCGTCGCGGTTCGGCGCGGCGTTCGGACGATTGATCAGATTGTAAAACCAGTTTAATTCTTCGCGCAGTTCGTCGAGCCGCGCCGATTTTTCGGCTTCAAAGTCGTTATTCGGCTGAAATCTTCCCGCCGCGCCGCCGAATATCTCGAAAAGCGAGCGCGAACGCGCTTTTTCGAGATATTCAAACGCTTCGCCGGCGCGGCATTCGTTTTCATCAGCCAGGCACAAAAGAGCGAGTTCGCCAAACGGCTGAAGTTTGTCGGCGAAAAACGACGTGCGAAAATCTTCCGAAGGCAGCGGTGCGCGCATTTTTTCGATGAGTTCGATTGATTGTTTGAAAAAATCTTCGGCTTCGGCGGTATTTTTTTCGGCGGCGGCGATCAAACCGAGCGAGTTCAAGCAGTGCAGAGCGATTTGCGGAACGGAATGTTTTTCGGTTTCGCGCAGAGTTTCGAGCAAAACGCGCTGCGCTTCGGCGAAACGCATTAGACGGCGCAGAGTTTCGCCGCGCAGAAATCCGGCTTGCAGACGTTTGCCGTGAATCCCGATTTTTTTGAGTGAAATTTCGGCTTGCGCCGCGGAATCGAGCGCGTTTTGAAAATCTCCGGCGGCGAGATGCGCCTGTGCTTCGATGACGGCGGTCATCGAAGCACCGCTTTCGCTGTGGCATTCGGCGAAAACGCGCCGCGCTTCGCCAAGAAGCTGCCGCGCTTCGTCTGTCTGACCGAGCAGCAGCCGCGCCCGACCGTGAAACGCCAGAGCGCGGGCGCGTTCGGCGGGCATTTCGAGTTTTTCCAAAAGCGGCGTGATTCGTTCGTAAATCGCCGCGGCTTCCGGCGCGAGATTCAGTTCGAGATACGCGTCCGCCATTTCCTGTTCGGCGACCGTTGATTCGTGCGGCATTTCGAGCGCGGCGAATTTGCGGCGCGATTTTTCGAGATATTCCAGCGCAACATCGAATCGTCCGCGAAACAGCGCGAGATAGCCCAAACCCGATTCGATTTCGGCTTGCGTAACGGTCAATTCCGCCTTTTCGGAATGCGCCAGAGCTTCGCGGTAAAGCTGTTCGGCTTCGCGGAATTTGTGGCGGAAAGATAAAACGTAAGCCAGAGAATTTTCGATTTGCGCGAGTTTTTCGTGATCGGCGGCGGCGATAAAACGTTCGCGGGCGACGCGCAGAAAAGTTTCGGCTTCGTCGTAGCGGTCACAGCGGCGCAGGAGATTGCCGAGATTATGTTCGATGCGACCGGCGGCGGGAAAATCTTCGGCGGCGATAAATGCGCGGCGGGCTTCGATGCCGCAGGCGAGAGCTTCATCGTAGCGTCCGAGCATCGTCAGCGCGTAAAGTTTGCTGACATCGGTCGCCGCCGCGTTGTTTTCCTGACCGATTTCGACGAATTTTTGCCGCGCTTCGTCAAGACAAACGATTGCCTCGTTCATTCGACCGTTGATCAGCGCCGCGATGCCGCCCGTCCAAGCCGCAATCGCCGAAATTTCTTCGATAAGTTGAGTTTTCGCCAGAATTTTCAGAGCCGAAGCCGCGCCGAGCGCACGCGCCGGATTATTCGTCCACGATTCAAAACACAAATTTTTCAGCGTCCAAGCCAATTCGACATCGGCAAAGCGCGAGTACTCCGCGAGAAGTTTTTCACATTCCGCTTCGTCAAGTGCTGTCAGATTTATTGCCAGTTTCGCCCGATTCATCTGATTATAAATTGGAGATTATTTGAAATAAGAAATTTCTGCCCACGGATAACACAAATTAACACGAACATTTTTTTTAGTAATCCGTAAATTAAATTTTCGAGTGTTTGGAGTCCCGCGTTTACGCGGCTTTTTCCGCCGCGTAAACGCGGGACTCCAAACTTTTTTCAAATGCCATAAAATTTTATTTACAATCTATTTATTAACAAAAGTTGATTTATTCGCGTTTATTCGCGTTCATTCGCGGGCAAATCTTTGGTTTAAATTGAATCAAGTTTATTTCAGATAATGTCTATTGTGTCATAAAATCGAACAAATTGTTGAACATTAAATAATTTGCAGAATTGAAAAACGAAGGGCGGCAATTTGACCTTTTCACAATCCGACGTTAATTTCGGAAATCTCAAATTCTTCCGCGCCGATTTCAAAACGAAGCGCGTATTTGCCCGCTGCGACGGGTGCAAAAACGAATTCGCCGAGTTCGTTGAGCGCGGTTTCTTCGGCGGCATTTTCGCCCGTGAGAGCCGCTTTACCGTTTTCGATTGTTCCGAAAATTTGTCCGGCGACGCTCCATTTTTCGCCTTCGGGCGAAATCCGCAAATCGAGATCGTTGTTGCCCATTAAATATAAAAGCTGGCGAGAAGCGTCGGGCGAGGAACGAACGCCGAAAGCCGGAGTCATCGCCGCGCTGTCGCTGATTAAAACCGCAAGGATTTTTTGCAAAACGGAAGATTTTTCGGGCGCATCGGCTTGTTTTTCCGCAAAATGTTCTTCAAAACGGCTTTGCATCCGCGCCAGCAGATAGGGCGGTGCGGCGGCGGAATCGTCTTTGAGCATTACGCCGATCAATTTTTCCAGCCGCGAAAATTCCGCCGCGCATTCGGCGCAGTTTGATAAATGTTCGCTCTTCGGAATAGTTTGTAAAACTATTTCGGTCATCGTTTCAAAAGAAATATGGGAAGAATTCATGCTCATTTGAATTTGTCTCCTTACCGAAGAAATCGGATTTCTCCGCCTTCGTTTAGACAGAGTGCGAAAAACAAAAAAAAATACTTTAAAATCCGATTTTTTTCAATTTTTTCGATAATTTTTCCAGACAACGCGCCCGCGTCGGTCCGATGCTGCCTTCGCTGATGCCGAGCGCGGCGGCGATTTCCGCGTAAGAATTTTGTTCGCGTTCGTAAAAAAGCAGTGTCAAAAGTTGCCCGCATCTTTCGTCCAATTCGGCAACCGCCGTTCTGACCTGATGTTCGGTTTCGCTTTTTTCCAGAGTTTCAACGGGAAGCGGCGATGAATCGCTCAATTCAAAAGATTTTTGCCCGTCCGAATCGTCGTCAATCACGACAAAACGCGCCGGATTTCCGCGGCGCAAAACCTGCAAAGTTTCGCGTTTCGCGCAGGTTACGAGCCACGCCTGAATCCGCGAAGGTTCTCTGATGCGTTCGAGATTTTCGATCAAAGCCGTAAAAACCTGCTGAAATACATCTGCCGCCCCGTCTTCGTCCAGCCCGGCACGAAGCGGAATCGTGTAAATCAATCTTTGATAACGTCCGACGAGCGCGTTCCACGCTTTCGCATCGCCCTGCCGGCAGCCGTTAATCAAATCTTCGTCCGTTTTCTCCATTCGTTAAATTCCTTCTAAACTACGATAAACAAAAAACTTTTGATTGTCGAAAGACATTTTGAAAGAAATTAAGTAAAGCCTGGAACGCTGGGCGTCTCGCTTGCTGCGCACCGAGCGACAGCGATGATGCGCGTTTCGCCTAACAATCAACTTGAGCGGTAATCAGCGACTCGCCCGCTTTTCGCTTCGCTTAAGCGGGCGGCAAGCGAGACGCTCGCGCTCCAGTCCGCTTCGCGCTTTTCAAGCAATCGCTTTTATTTCAAATGATTTCTATTCACAAAACACGCCTCTTTCGCAGTTTTTTCTCTCTTTTCAAAAAAAATGTATTTTTCCGGCAATGTTACCGCTCTGTTAAATCACGAACTTATTTTGAACTCGAATTAAGTTCTTAATAATTTGAAAAACCCGCATCGTTTCAACAGATTGCCACAATTTTTAATGCGGCGTTTGAAAAAAATACGGTTTTTCAAAATTGAATCAGGAGGGAAAGATCGGCTCGCGAAAAGCCGATAAATACTATGTTCGGACAAACCGGTTTAATAAATGCCGATTGCAGAAATTACCGCGTCGCGCTCTATTCGCACGATACGATGGGACTCGGACACATCAGGCGCAATCTATTGATCGCGCAATCGCTGGTAAATTCTCCGCTGAAAGTAAATGTTTTGATGATCGCCGGAGCGAACGCCGCCAACGGTTTTGCGATGCCCGCCGGCATAGATTGCCTGACGCTGCCCGCGCTTTACAAAATCAACAACGGAAAATACAAACCGCGCACGCTCGATGTCGGTTTAAAAGACATCATCACGCTCAGAAAAAACACGATTTTAACCGCGCTCGAAACTTTTGAACCCGATATTTTAATCGTGGACAAAGTTCCGCGCGGCGTGGAAAACGAACTCGATTTGATCTTGAATTTTCTGCGGACGGCAGGCAAAACGCGATTCGTTCTCGGTCTGCGCGACATTTTGGATAATCCCGAAAACGTACGCCGCGAATGGGAAAAAGCCGGAAACGAGGAAATTATTCGTAAATTTTACGACGAAATCTGGGTTTACGGCGATCCGATGGTGCATAATCTTGCCGAAACGCATAATTTTTCGCCGGACATCGCCGCAAAAATGCGCTATACGGGCTATTTCGACCAGCGCAAAAAAACCGAATGGTCGTCCGAACAGGGCGACGGATCGTTATTTTCGCCGGAAAGTTTCGACGGAAAACGGCTCGTTTTATGTCTGGTCGGCGGCGGTCAGGACGGTCGGCAGATTGCCGAAGTTTTCGCCCGCGCACGGTTTCCCGAAAATTATCAAGGCGTGATGCTGACCGGACCTTTCGTGCCGCCGGGCGTTTTCCGAAAGCTGCAAAAAGCGGCGGCGAAAAACCCGCAACTGCAGGTAATCAAATATCTTTCCGAACCGACGCGGCTTTTGGAAATTGCCGACCGCGTGGTGGCGATGGGCGGTTACAACACGGTCAACGAGATTTTATCTTTCGGCAAACCCGCGCTGATCGTGCCGCGTGCGCGTCCGCGTGAAGAGCAATTGATTCGCGCCGAACATTTTCACAAACTCGGTCTGCTCGATTTTATCAAGCCCGACGAAATCACGCCCGAAAAATTAACCGACTGGCTGGAAAACACGCCGTCTTTCGCACCGACCGTCAGAGATTTGATTGATTTGGACGGTCTGGAACGGATTCCGCATTTTACCGAAAGACTTGTCGCCGATCGGACAAATTGTCCGCCGCTGATTTATAACAACATATTTAAAAAGGAGATCAGATATGCCGCATAACGAAACGCCGCGCGTCGGTTACGTCGTCAAGCGTTACCCGCGTTATTCCGAAACATTTATCGTCAACGAGATTCTGGCGCACGAAAAAGCCGGACTGGAAATAGAGATTTTCGCGCTGCGACCGCCGGTTGATACGCATTTTCAAAATCTGATTTCCGCCGTACGCGCTCCCGTTACATATCTAACGACCGGCAAAAGAATGTCGCAATTTTGGAAAGATTTAACGAATGCGGACGCGTATTTACACGATTTCTGGCACAAATTGGAGTTTGCCCGCGATGAAAACGTTTATGACGTACATCAAGCCGCCGCGCTGGCGCGTCTGGCGTGCGAACGAAATTTGACGCATCTGCACGCGCATTTCGCTTCATCGGCGACGAATGTCGCGCGGTTGGCGGCACGTTTTGCCGGTTTGCCCTACACATTTACGGCGCACGCCAAAGATATTTTTCACGAAACGGTTGACGAATCCGATCTGCGCCGGAAGTTGCTGGATGCGGCAAACGTCGTTACGGTCAGCGATTTTAATTTGAATTTTCTGCGCGAAACTTACGGCGCGGCGGCAGAGCGCGTCGAGCGGATTTACAACGGTTTGAATCTCGCGGATTTTCCGTTTGAAAGTCCTTCTGTAAGACCGCCGCGCATCGTCAGCGTCGGAAGACTCGTCGAGAAAAAAGGTTTCGGCGTTTTGATTGACGCTTGCGAGATTTTAAGAAAGCGCGGCGTGAAATTCGATTGTTCGATTATCGGCACGGGCGAACTTGAAAACGAACTGCGCGAACAAATCGAGCATTTGAAAATCGGCGAAATCGTCGAACTCGCCGGAGCGCGACCGCAGAGCGAACTGCGCGAACTTTTGCAGAATACGGCGGTTTTCGCCGCGCCGTGCGTCATCGGCAAAGACGGCAACCGCGACGGTCTGCCGACCGTTCTGCTCGAAGCGATGTCGCTCGGCACGCCGTGCGTTTCGACCGATGTTACCGGAATTCCCGAAATCTTAAAGAACGGCGAAACCGGACTGATGGTCGCGCAAAACAATGCTCTTGAGTTAGCTGACGCGCTCGAAAAATTATTAAACGACGCGGATTTGCGCGTCCGTCTGGCGAAACGCGCCCGCGCTTTGATCGAAGAAAATTTCGACATCGAAAAAAATTCCGCGCAGATTCGCCGACTTTTCACACGCGCCGGAAATTTTGCGGCAAGCGCGGTTTTGTAGATTTTAGATTGACTGGAGGTTTTTAATTATGAGAATCGCATACATTTGCGCCGATGCGGGCGTGCCTGTTTTCGGAAAAAAAGGAAGTTCCGTTCACGTGCAGGAAATTATCCGCGGTTTTCTTGAAAGAGGCGCGTCGGTCGAATTGTTTGCCAACCGCATCGGCGGCGGCGCGGCGGCGGATTTGTCGGAGATTCCGCTCCACACATTGCCGCAGCCGCCCGATAAAGATTTGGATAAACGTGAAAAAACGGCTTACGAAGCAAACGAAGTTTTGCGCAAAAAATTGGAAAACGCGGGAAAATTCGATTTGATTTACGAGCGTTATTCGCTCTGGAGCAATGCGGCGATGGAGTTTGCGCGCGAAACGGGCGCAGTCGGAATTTTAGAAGTAAATTCGCCGCTGATCGAAGAACAGGCGCGTTATCGAGGGCTTTTGAATCGCGTTTTAGCCGAAAAAAATGCGAAAAAGGTTTTTGCGGATGCTTCGGCAATCGTCTGCGTTTCCGAAGGCGTAGCGGAATATGTCAGCCGTTTCTGCGCGGATAAAAATAAAATCTTCGTTGTTCCGAACGGCGTAAATCCGGCGCGTTTTCCGCAAAACGGACGATTAAAAAAGGACGAAAATTTCACCGTCGGATTTGTCGGCACCCTCAAACCGTGGCACGGTTTGGACATTCTGCTCGAAGCGTTTGCGCGGCTTTACGAAAAAGACGAACGGGCGCGGCTTCTGATCGTCGGCGACGGACCGCAGCGCGAAGAAATCGAAAAACTGTTGCACGAAAAAGATTTGAGCAAAGCAGCGCGTCTGACGGGCGCGGTTTCGCCCGACGAAATTCCCGCGCTGCTGGCTTCGATGAATGCGGCGGTCGCGCCTTATCCTTCGGGCGAAAATTTTTATTTTTCGCCGCTCAAGATTTATGAATATATGGCGGCGGGTTTGCCGGTCGTCGCGAGCCGCGTCGGGCAGATCGAACGGGCGATTCGGCACGATTTTAACGGTTTATTAGTTCCGGCGGGCGATGCGGTCGCGCTTGCCGCCGCGCTCGAACTTCTGCGCGGCGATGAATTTTTAAGAAATCGTCTGGGCGAAGCGGCGCGAAAATCCGTCATCGAAAAACACACCTGGAAAGCGATTGTCGAACGAATTCTCGAGATTGCCGGACGCAATGTGGCTGAACGCGATTTCGTGCCGCAAACTCATTTGAAACAAGCGGAGGCGATGGCGTAAATGGCGCGGAAACAGACAATTACGGAAGCATTGCCGGGAATCCGGCGTATTATTCGGCATTTTTCGCCGTATATCCGCAAACACGCCGGTTTGATCGCCGGCGCGTCGTTCGCGCTGTTTTTCTCGGTTTTCTTTCGCGTT